>NZ_CAAGSW010000003.1:0-300000 GCF_900774055.1 Methanococcoides sp. AM1
TCAATCTTACTGTCAGTAATATCAATGGTACTGCTTCCGAAGTCAAGACCGGTTATATCAATGTGACATCAGTTCCTATACTTCCGGTATCCGATTTCAGTGCTAATGTAACTGAAGGTATTGCTCCTCTGAGTATTGCGTTTACTGATCTCTCAACCAATGCAACGTCATGGTCCTGGGATATTGATGCTGACGGTACCGAGGATTACTCCAGTCAGAATATAATTCATACGTATGATACAGCTGGTTTGTATACTGTCAATCTAACTGTCAGTAATATCAATGGAACTGCTTCCGAAGTCAAGACCGGTTATATCAATGTGACACCCTCAAACCAGCCACCTGTGGCAGACGCCAACGGTCCCTATATGGGTGATGAGGGATCTCCAATAACTTTCAATGCCAGTAATTCTACCGATCCTAATGGAGATACGTTGACATTCGAGTGGGATTTCAACTATGATGGTGTAAACTTTGATGTTAATGCAACTGGCCAATCACCCACTAATATATGGTACGACAATGCAACTTTTACAGTTGCTGTTAGGGTTTCTGATGATATGTTTTCAGATATTGATAGTACGACAGTAACTGTCAACAATGTCGCACCAAACATAACATCCCTTGCTGTGTTGGAAACTGAACCAGTTGAAGTTGGTACTAAAGTGAATTTAACTGCAGAATTCCTTGATCCTGGTATCGAAGATACTCATAATTATACCATAGACTGGGGAGATAATACAGAAGATGAGATTGATATTATTATACCCCCGGGTGACCGTGTTGTGGATGCAAATCACACATATGCGACCTCTGGTTTGTACAATGTCACATTCATTGTTGAGGACGATGATGGTGGCAGTGATACAGACTTCCGGTATGTGCTTGTATATGATTCAACAAGCGGATCTGTAGCCTGTAGAGGAAGTTTCGACTCACCTGCGGGGGCATATGTGGCTGATCCTGGCCTTACGGGAGTGGCAACATTCGATTTCACTTCAAAGTACAAGAAAGGTGTGCTGATAGGCAAGACGCAGTTCGAGTTTGAGGATCTGAATTTCCATTCCGTCGATTATGAATGGATGGTTGTTGCGGGTCACAAGGCCATTTACAAAGGAAATGGTACTGTCAACGGTGAGGGCAACTATGAGTTCCTGATATCGGTAATTGATGCAGGACGCACACCAGACTACGATACTGATATGCTCAGGATAAAGATCTGGGACAAAGACAACAATAATGTAATAGTCTACGATAACATGTCGGGTGAAGATGATGTTGCAGATCCGATAACACCAATATTGAAAGGTAGGGTCCAGATTAGGCCATGATCATCTGCAAATAAGGTCAATTCGTGCACATTCCCGGTGATTGAGCCGGGTTTTGTGCATTCTTTTTTCGAGCTAGAAATTGATTCTAAGATCGTCTGCAAGTGACATCTCAACTTAATTATTACAAAAAGTGTTACTGAAAGATAGCTGATTTTATCTAGGGACTTGCTACAATCGTAGTTGGAAGTGCACATTATTTGAATAAAGTTCAAAGAGTGGTGGAATACGCTAAGACAATTAATCAATTTACTCCACACCCGAAACCCCAAAGCATATCTATTTCTTTCATAAAGTAAAATTAAACTTAACGATCTAAATTCATTTTTCCAACAGGGGGTACAATATGAGCGATTTTAAAACCATACTTTGTATGCTACTTATGGCTGCCCTATTACTGGTGGCCTCTGGTTGTGTGCAGCCAGACGATGCATCCGTTTATGAGCAGGAGGATCAGACCGTTGAAGAGGATCAGAGCGATCTGTCTTTACAGGAAGAGTATACTATATCCCAGGTCAATGCGGCTATTGGCCTGATAGAAGAGAATGGAAAGCTGGCATTTCCTGAATTCAGGGAGAACAACAGTGAGTGGTTCCACGATGATTCCTATATATTCGTCTGGAGGACTGACGGGATACGTGTCGTCTATCCGCCGGATCTGAGCGGTGAAGGCAAGGACATGAGCGGACTTGAGGATTTCAACGGCAAACCCATAGGTAGGGTCTTCATCGAGACTGCTTTAAGTGAAGATGGAGAAGGGTGGGTCGATTACTACTGGCCAAAGCCCGGTGAGACTGAGCCTTCAATGAAGCATACGTTCATCAAGATAACTTATATTGGAAACGAGACATATCTTGTGGGGTCCGGCTTCTACGTTGAATGAGCCAGGTCACGTTTCTGCAGCCAGATTACGCTTCTGGAGCGCGGACTGAGGCGATGAGCTACGCTCACCACCTCCCTTATAGTCAAACGGAAGTCACAATTAGAAATCTAAAACAGCAAGATCAAAGCTCTTCATCGCGAAATTCAAATGAATAGAATACGATGGGCCCGGGGAGATTCGAACACCCGACCTCTGCCGTGTGAAGGCAACGTCATAACCAGCTAGACCACGAGCCCATTTTTGTTTTAATTAGGTGCCTGATATCTTGATTTTCTTCAATTTTCAGGTGCCACTGAACCATCACATGGACTTGATGGGCTATAAGGTTAACGGCAATTAATTATGATTGCAATTATATAACGAAGCATATTTCAAAAAACCCGTCTATTTATGGAAAGGTTTAAGTATAATTCGGGCATTTATTGTATTGTACATTGGCAGAGAACTTTGAGTAGTTACTTGACAACTGATGAGTCACTACCCTAACACACACATACAAACACCACACACTCCTTTTCAACTCGAAGTTCTCTTCTGATGCTATCCTTTTTGTTCATTTTTTAAGATAAGATCCTTGTATTCCTGCTGTCCTTATGCCTTTATGCTTTTATGCTTTTATTTCTATACCTTTCCGGGTTTTTGCAACTGGAACTGAACTTTGATCAGAAAAAATAAGGGTAAAATAAAAAGAGTAAAAAAAGAAGCTATGGAGATTAAATTCTCTCTTCCAGAGCCATACGTTTCTTTAATTGTGCTGATTCAAGCCAGATTCCCCTGAGTTCCACCTGACCGTCTGAATTTACGAATATCAGCCGTAAGATAACATCATCGGTCTCTTTCTCGAAGTTAGCACGATATATAACAACAGTATGCTTTTCAGCAGCATTGATCTCCAGCAGTTCCTTAGAACTATAGTTGCCCAGCTCATCCTGAATGACGTATGCAGACTTCAGAAATATCTCTTCTGTGAATGCCTTTTTCATCGTCGGATCCAGTTCAGCGGAAAATTTGGTATAATTTTGCTCATTGATGGCCTGGAGTGCATTTTCTGCAATAGGGTCCGCATATCCTTCAATATCGGCATTGAAGCTTTCTTCATCTATGGAGGTGCATCCGCTCTGGAATATCGCTGCTACAATGATGAGAATCAATAATGCTTTGATCTTTAATTTCATGTTTCACCCTTAATACTGTTCTATCTCTGTGAAGTCTTCTTCCTTTAGCTCTTTTGGTAATCTGAATGTGAAAGTACTGCCCTTGTTGGCCTCGCTTTCCACGAATATGGTGCCGCCCTGTCCATCTATAATTCCTTTGATGATCGCAAGTCCAAGTCCTGTACCGCCTGCTTTTCTTGTGGCGGTACTGTCCACCTGGTAGAACTTATCGAATATCTTCTCCCGCTTTTCAGGAGGTATGCCGATACCATTGTCTCTGATACTTGCCTGAATATGATCTCCGGCATCCGTTACGCTGATCTCCACCTCTCCATCATGCGGTGTGAACTTGATGGCATTCGTCAGGAGGTTCACAAACACCCTGATAAGCTTGTCCTTATCTGTCTTGATGGTAAGGCTCTCTTCAGGATATCCGACCCTAATGTCTATCCCTTTGTCCTTAGCCTGCTTTTCAACTGTCTGCAGTGAAGTCTCAACGATATTCCTTATATTCACATCTTCCGGATTGAATTTCATCTTGCCGGATTCAATGCGTGAGATGTCCAGAAGGTCGTCCACCATTCTTGCCTGACGGTCGATGTTCCTTATGATAAGGTCAAGCATCTCTTCCTTGATCTCAGGGTTGCATTCACTTTCCTTCATGAACTCACTGGAGGTCTTCATTGCGGTCAATGGCGTTTTCAGTTCATGTGATACCATTGATACGAAATCGTTCTTGAGCCGGTCAAGCTCTTTCAGTTTCCGGTTGGCATTTTGCAGGTAGTCGTTCGACCTTTCCAGCTCTGATGTCTTACTCTTTACTTCATCCTCAAGTGTCTTGTTCCAGGAGAACAGGATCAGTGCTATAAATGAACCGATGAAGAGGATGAATGCAACAGAGATCATCGCAAAGAGTCCCTGCTTAATGTATATTGACTGGACTAGGGATTCCACATACCACAGCGGTGTAACAACACCCACGGACCACTGCTGGTTCTTCCATATTACAGGTTCGTAGGATATGATCTTCTTTTCAAGGAAACCATTCTCATTCCTTTCCGAGAAGCTGCCATTGCCGGAAAGCCCTTCTGTCTGCATTCCGATTATTTCAAGGCGGCTGACATCAGGTTCGTTCACAATGTCAAAGTAGTTCTTTCCAATAAGTTCTGTCTCAGCACTATCGTAGAGAAGTCTTGCATGGTCGTTGATCAGGTAGATGTATCCTGCAGGATTTTCCGTTTTTATCGTCTCTTCAGCGATCTCATCGATCTCGATAACTGCGATAAAGGAACCTTCAAAATCGTCTTCACCGACGTATACAGGTACCCAGACATATATTGCCAGTTCTTTCTCAAATGTGGTTAGTGGATTGGTAATATAAGTTTCACCGGTTTGCTGTATTATATCAAAAGGGATATTATTTTCATTCTCGTACAGGTTGTATCCAAGCGGTGTGTTCTCTTTAGGATAACCCGATATTATAGTTCCATTCTTGTCCACATATTCAATAACGTAAAATCCCTTTGATTTTTCATATATGTTGGCAAAGGTACTTTCAAAATTATCATCCGGTATCTGGTGGGGTTGTATGGAAAGAACTTCCAGCATTGTAACCTTCTCATTAAGGAAAGTCGTTATGCCGGTAGAGATCTGCTGTGCCTGTGATGTCTGTCCCTGTGTGAACTGGTCAATGAACTGCTCTTCAACCTCAGTGTTGGCCCTGATCCCTAGAAAAAGGATCGAGCTTATAAAGAGCATCGTTATGAAAAGAACGATGATCGCATTCCATCTGCTTTTTCTGGCAAACATGAGGTTTCAGCACAAAAAGTGCGTTATAAGTATCATTCCTGTGCTCTTCTTAGCACCGTTTTGATCCTTGCTTTCAGTTCCTTCAGGTTGAAAGGTTTTATAATATAGTCATCTGCTCCGATATCAAGGCCGCCTACCTTGTCATCGATCTCTCCTTTTGCAGTAAGCATTATGATGGGTATGTTCCTGTATACAGGATCTTCTTTTAGTCTCTTACATACCTCGAAGCCGTCCATATCCGGCATCATTACATCGAGAAGGATCACGTCAGGGATATCGGATCTCAGGAGATCGAATGCCATAGCACCATTTCCTGCATCGATAACATTGTATCCATCTGCTTCAAGTGCTCTTTTGGTAGCCATGACAGCATCAGGCTCATCATCCACGATAAGGATCTTCTCTCGGGTATCTGAAAGGGCTTCTACTCTTTTTGCCACCACGTCTTCAGAAACAGATAGTTTTTCTGCAATTTCTTTGGTGCTGATATCCGGCTTTTCCTCGAGAAGTCTCAGGATGTCTTTGTCAAGCGTTTCCTTTTCCATATATACCACAACTTTGAAATATATCTAGATATAAACGAATGATGTTATTAAAGCCTTTCGAAATATAATAAAGTCTCTTCATATTTTGAATCTGCCAGCCAATTATTAGAAAGTCTTATAAGTTATTATTGTATATTTAACGATGATATTAATGGATGCTCTTGAAAAAATATTCGGAAAGACGGCACAGATAACTGTTCTGAAGAACCTTATCCACCACAAAGGTGAGTCCACTTACTTATCAGGTATTGCGGAAGAGACCGGCCTTTCCCATTCAAGTGTTGCGAGGGTGATCGAACCTTTGCTTGAAGCGAACATCGTGACCGAGAAACGCCTTGGCAAACAGATACGCACCTTTAGCCTGAACCTTGACAATAAGCTAACATTATTGATACTTGATTTCTACAATGATCTGGGTAAAATAAAAGTTTGATCTTTGATCGATCTTCACTACCCTGGTATTATCTATCTTCACTATCCGAAACGCAATTTGTTCCTAAAAGCGTTTCAAACAATATTTCTGACAACATCTCAATTCTGTGGATCACTTTCAGCTCTATCCGCAGCATCTTCTTTTGATCCTGTTGCTTTCACCGTTGTTTCCATTGTTGCATCTGATGTCTCTTCTTTGATATCGTCTTCTATCTCTACATCTTCCATCTCAACATCATCGATGTATGTATAATCATTCTCATCGATGCTTGCAGACCATGTACTTCCAAGCAGGTGATAGGCCAGTATTCCGGAAACCTTTGCAAGAGCATTCATTATATGCAGTGAAATGATGCCTAAAAGCAGTCCTCCGGCCATAACCATAAGGGCTACACCGATAGACTCCACCTGGTAGGATCCGAAGTTTATGTAATTGGTCTTGTAGATAAGAGGTACTCCGATCAGGGCTATTGTAAGTGCTATCAGTGTGAAGGAAACTATCAGTGTGAATATTCCCAGTGGGAACTTTATGAACAGGAAAACCAGTCCTTTCCATGTGACCGGGTTTATGATATATCCTTTCAGCTTTTCTGTCATCTTTTGGTTTGTGACCTTCTGTGACTCCATTGGTGGGATATCAATTCCCAGAAGCCAGATGGCAAGCTGCCTCTCAAAGGATGCCAGTTCCCACCAGGCCACAAGCATCAATATTAGAATGGGGATGCCGATGAGGGTTATTGAAAGGCTTAGGCCCATTGAAAGGCCTGTCACAAGGAATATGAAATATGCTGTTCCAAGAGGGAAAGAGAACAGCAGGTATGTGAGATTCAGATAGGTCTGTTTACGTGTGACCACGCCAAAAAAATCCCGTATCATACTTTTCATGTCTTTTTCTACCATATGTTCTCCCTCCTTTGCTGTTAATTTTCTGTACTCATTGATATTTCCTGTGCGATCCTTTTTGGTCTTCTGAAGAAGAAATATATCACTGCTCCCAATAACTGAGTAAATACTATTATAATTACCCATATAAGCTTATCATTTCCCTGTGAAGGTTCGTTCATTACACAGTCGATAAGCATCCAGAGCCAGAATATTGTACTTGCTATTGCAAGTCCTGCAAACATAAGGAACAATATTGCGTTTATCGGGAAAAATATCCAGCTATCAAACATCTTTATTCACCTTGTTCTCTTTTTTGTTTATCCTTTTGTCATCGATGTCAGGCGTTGGTCTCATCCTCATTTTAGATTGATCTGCTTTCTTCTCAATCATGTCTTAATGCATCCACAGGCTTCATCTTCGCAGCTTTATTGGCCGGATAAGCGCCTGCTATTAAACCTACAAGTATTGAGATCACAAATCCTGCGAATATCTTTGTTGCAGGTAGAACAACGGGCAGGCCCATGAAGGTTGCAGCACCATAAGCTCCCACGCATCCGAGGACCGCACCAATGACCCCTCCTATAGTTCCGACAACAGCGGATTCTACGATGAACATTGTCAGGACATCATAATTGGAGTATCCGAGAGCTTTCATAAGCCCGATTTCGGATGTTCGTTCTGTCACCGTTACCAGCATGATGTTCATGATGCCGATGGAACCCACAACGAGTGAGATCAGTGCAACTGCTGTAAGTAGTGCAGTAAGGGCATCTGAGAGGCTTCCTGCCTCTTCAAGCAATTCCTGCTGGTCCATGATAAAGTAAGGTTTCACATCATCTTTTTCCATGTCTCTCGAAGAGATTCCCATATACCTTCCGAGCCTCTTGTCGATCTCATCCGAGGTCTCAGTGACAGTATCTATGGATTCTCCTTCTGCAAATATTGCGGAATAATCGTTTACTGATAGGATCTCGTTCATGGTGGAGATCGGTATGAAGATGCGGGTATCAGGGTCCAGTCCCGATGAAATGAAACTTGCTTCGGATTTCTCGACAATGCCTTTTACCTGGAAGGTTTGCGTTATGACCTCACCATCACGATTTCGGAAGGTTATATCAATGGAATTCTTGTTTGCCAGTCTGCGATCGAAGGTATTCTCGGAGATCTCGCTTCCAATAACAGCAACGTATTGGTCATTATCCTTGAGGAAATTCCCTTCACTGAGCTGGATATTGGCGACCTCGTCATAGTCGCCTGTAACCCCGATGATTGTCACCCTTCTCGAGTCTGACATGTACGTCACCTCAGCAACCTGTTCATTGAGCGGAGATGCCCTTACAACACCAGGAGTGTTCCTGACAACCTCCAGTTCATTATCGAACAGTATGTTCGGCTCATTTGCTCCGACATAAACGAAGTTAGATCCAATTGTTCCTATCTCCTCGTCAAAGTACTGGTTAAAGCTTGCACCAATGGCCACATTTGCGATAACGGCAGCTACACCAATAACTATGCCAAGTGTTGTAAGGGTAGAGCGAAGCTTTGAGTTGAAGATGCTTCCCGTTGCGATCTCAAGTGACTGCCTGAGGTTGACCATGCAAATTACTCCTGCGATTGATCCTGTTTCTTCTTCCTATATACGAAAAGTGTTGATCCGGCAAGTATCACAAGTCCAAAGGCTGCAGCAGCAGTTGTAGTTCCATTCCCGGTGTCTTCCTCCGTAAGATCAAAGTTACCAACATCTTCAGAGGTTGTGTGTTCGTTGAATCCGTTCCTGTATTCTGCGACAAGTGTAAGAGGAGTTACTGTCTCTTCCTCTTCCACTACTGCAGTGAATTCGATAGTGAAGAGCTCGTCAGGTTTCATAGCTCCGATAAAATATTCTTTCGGTGAGAATCTTACACCTTCAGCTTCCGGTCTGACACTTACGGATGAAAGTGTATTTTGATGAAGATTTGCCACATCGAACTGGATCTTTCCTTCTCCGTTGACAAGTGTCATGGGCTTCGAGGGGATCATTTTGAGTGATGAACTGTCAACTGTAAGTGGAACTCTCCAGTTGTTATTGTAAGCGTGTGAATTTCCGATAATCGAAAGGTCAAGGTAGTATGTTCCATCCGGCGTATCCTCAGGAACTTCTACATTAAATGTCAGTGTGACCGAATTTCCCGGTCCTATTATTCCTGCATCCTGTTCACCACCTGTTGTCTGGATCATATCGGAGCCGGAAAGAGTTGCGGACTGGATACGTGCATTAGTATCGTAGTCCTTGCCTTCGAATGTTATTGTATTCTCTGTAGCAGTATTGGTAAGCGTAAAACTAACTGTCCCTGTATCTCCGGGGCTGAACACTCCGGGGTTGGCTGTGATATCTTCCAGTTCAAGTGTCCCCTTGCTTTCAAAGGTCGTAGATCCAACCTTCATTTCAAAAGTATCTTTTACCCAGGGACTATCACTATCGCCTCTGTAATATACATTAAAAGAAGCTGTTCCGGGTTTTGCATTTTCATCCACATACAGGCGGTATTCCTGAACAGATGCAGTGTCAGGCGAGAGTATGCCGATATTCTTGATGGCATTGTTCTCGGAATCGAGGGAGAGTGGATATTCGGGTATTAATTTAATGGACACATCATCGGATTGTCCTGAGCGGAAGTTCTCCACTTTGATCCAGACGTCAACATATTGTCCTATCTCTGCCGGATATGGCTCATATTTCTGGACATCCACATCAAGGCTTGTTGCACTGTTCTCCTGTGCTGATACCGGGGTCAACATCACTGTCAACATCACCAGGAGAATTGCGAATGTGGGCAATTCTTTTGATATTTTGAAGTTGCTTCTTTGCATGATCATCACCTTAGTTATTTTTGATATAGCCGTCCTTTACATGGATGATCCTGTCTGCATATTCAGAAGTTTCAGGGTCGTGCGTGATCATAATTATAGTACTTCCTTTCTTATGGAGGTCTGAAAAAAGCTCCATGATCTCAACACTTGTCTTTGAGTCAAGGTTTCCTGTAGGCTCATCTGCAAGGATTATGGCAGGATCGTTGATCAGTGCCCGGGCAATCGCAACTCTCTGGGATTGTCCTCCCGAGAGCTCGGTTGGCTTGTGTTCCATACGGTCTGAGAGTCCCACAAGATCGAGGAGTTGCCGGGCACGTTCATTCACGTCGATATTCGAACTGCGATTTGCGTAGGTAGGCAAAAGTACATTCTGGAGGGCTGAAAGCCTGGAGACAAGGTTGAAGTTCTGGAACACGAACCCTATCTCCATTCCTCTAAGCTTTGCCAGTTCGATATCTGAGATCTTGTTGATGTCCATCCCCATGACCATCACATGGCCTTCATTAGGCCTGTCAAGACATCCAAGCATGTTCATAAGAGTGCTTTTACCGGAACCTGAGGGACCCATTATCGCTATGAAATCTCCCTTTTTCACGTTGATGTTAATATCGTGAAGTATGGGTACTTCCACATCCGTCAGATAGTAGCTCTTTTTTAAAGCAACAGTTTCGATAACAGTCTCTCGTCCTTTTTTATCCTGATCAGCCAGAATGCTCATCGCATCATCTCCGAATATGCACAAATCTGTCGATTTATCGACAATATGTCATATGACTATGTTTCAATTTAAGTCTTTCGATATTTCGGCAAGTTAGGCGATACACTCAATGTCATAATGATCTGATCAAAAAGGAAGCCAAAGGCTCAAAGAAGAAAAATATAGATCATTATCAGGCAGAAATAAATCAAAGAGAAATCCAATCGATAAAAGGAATTATGGAATAAAGAGAAAAACAAAAAAGGAAATATTGGTGAAAAGAAGGTCAGGAAGATGAATTGTTCTTCTGCCTGCTCTCTTCAAGTGCGCTTTTGACGATCTTCATCGCACACAATTCACCACACATGGAACATGCATCGCTTCCGCTATACCTGCTCTCTCTGATGGTACGAGCCCTTTCAGTGTCAATAGCAATCTCATACTGTGTATCCCAGTCAAGCTTTGCACGGGCGGTTGCCATCCTGTTATCCAGTGCACGTGCCTGCTCTTTCTGACCATCGCGTGTCAGGTCGGCAGCATGGGCTGCTATTTTGGTAACAGTTGCTCCTTCGCGTATATCCTCGACGGTTGGAAGTGCAAGGTGTTCTGCGGGTGTTGTCATGCAGAGGAAATCTGCTCCACACATGCCGGCAAGTGTTCCTCCGATGGCACCGGTGATGTGATCAAAACCTGGTGCAATGTCAGTAACAAGTGGACCGAGCAGGTAAAGTGGTGCCTGATGACATAGTTCCTTCATTGCTCTTACGCTGAGCTCAACTTCGTTCAACGGAACATGTCCCGGACCTTCAACAAAGGTCTGTACACTGGACTGTCTTGCTTTGCTCACAAGTTCTCCGAGTGTGATAAATTCCATGAACTTCGGTCCGTCAGATGCATCATGTATGCACCCAGGTCTCATGCCATCACCAAGGCTTAAGGTAAGGTCATATTCTCTTGCTATCTCAACAAGATAGTCATACTCTGCATAGAAAGGATTTTCCTGCTCGTTGTGTGTCATCCATGCAAAGGTAAAGGAACCACCACGGCTGACCATATTTGTGATCCTGTCGCTGTTCTTGAGCCTCTCGATCGCATTGTAGTTGACACCTGCATGTACAGTGACAAAGTCTACTCCGTCCTCAGCATGCTTACGCACTGCATTGAACATGTCATCGGATGTCATATCAACAACGGTCTTGTGGGAAGCTGCAGCCTGGTATATTGGCACGGTACCTATTGGTACATCCACTGCATCCATGATCCTTGCACGTATCAGGTCAAGGTCTCCGCCTGTGGAAAGGTCCATGATAGTGTCAGCACCGTATTCAACTGCGACCTTGGCTTTCTCAACTTCATCTTCAATGTCCACAAAGTCCCTTGAGGTACCGATGTTAGCGTTGATCTTTACGCTCATATATTTCCCGATACCGAATGCCCGGGATTTTCCCTTGATGTTATTTGGGATCGTTACAAGCCCTTTTGCAACGCAGGATCTAACTGTATCTGCATCGATACCTTCTACCTCTGCCACACGTTCTATCTCTGGAGTGATAAGGCCCTTATTTGCATCTTCCATTAACGTCATTGTAACTCCGAAAAAATGATTTTTAGCATGATTATAGCCGGTTCTTAGGATTCAATACAGCAATGATACATATATATGTTTCATACTCTCAGGAACGTCAGTCTCTTGTCATGTTTTGGGAAAGTTGATATATTATTGAAGTTTATATTTATTTGGCAAAGTGCGTCATGCACTGCTTACAGATCAACAAGGGGGTAATTGTGTGACTGGTAATGAATATAAGAAGATCCTGATAGCTACTGACGGATCAGAGAATGCAGATAGTGCAATTTTATCGGGAATAGATATTGCAAAAAAACTTGATGCAAAGGTATATGCGATTTGTGTAGTACCTACGCACCCATCGTCTTCAATGCCGATCGGCTCCAGGATGATGCAATGGGAAGTGCCATTCAAGGTCATGATGGAGGAAGCTGAAAAAGCTGTTGAACAGGTTGCAGATGCCTGCTCATCGTCTGGTGTTGAGGTTGAAACTGTGGTCCTTGAGGGTCATCCGGCAGAAGAGATCGTCAAGTATGCAGAAGATCGCAAAATAGATCTAATTGTAATGGGCAGTCTTGGAAAGACAGGACTTACAAGATTACTTCTTGGAAGCGTTGCAGAGGAAGTGCTGCGTCATTCCAAGGTGGATGTTATGGTTTCAAGGTGAGCTTCCTAGCTCACTTCTTTGATATCTTTAAATCCCTTATTTTCTAAATACCGGCTTTTTTATTTCCTGTGGGCTTGATCATACCGGGATCTTATAGAACAGCTAATGTTATTGGGTTTCAATTAGCTATTTTTCTCAAAAAATGAATTGTAAGGACAGTGTGGGTGGTAAGGAAATATCCAATTTCGTATTCCACCCATTATTTTAGTCTGATATTAATCTTCAACTTCCATTGCGTTGATTATGTCATTAACGGTCAGTTCTCCTTTGGTTGCCCTTTTTATCATAGGATAGATGTATGAGCAATCGTCAATTGCACTCCAGCGCTTTTCTCCGACCTTCTGGATTATTTCTTCCAGTATCTTTTCACAATCATTACAATATTTGTTTTCAGTTTCAACTCCACAAACAGTACATTGCATGGTTACCCTCCAATATTAGATTGGTTTGTATATTTATGAAGTTTTTGATGAGGTTTCATTGCTTTATCTTGATAAGCTAAATATCTTCAAAAATTCCTGTTTTTTGATCTTTACAACTCTTGTTAATACGATAATTAATGTACTGTTAGTACCATTTTATGTCACACCTTTTTAGGTACAGTATCGCTAGTTGAAAACGTTATTTGCCTTTGATTTCCATGACCACAGTCGTATTTACAGAGAAGAACAAAGCTGCAGCTCAGATATCGAACATATTAGCCGGCGGCTCGGCCAGACGAACAATTGTAGCCGGGGTTCCTGTTTATGAATTCCAGAGGAACGGTGTCCTATGGAGAGTAATGGGACTTGCAGGACATATCATGGGCTATGATTACCCGGAGGAGTTCAATAACTGGAGGGATGTAGATCCTGCTATGCTTCTGGACACCGCACCGGTAAAACAGATAACAAAAGCCCAGTTTGGCAATGCGATACTGAAGCTTTCACAGGACGCTGACCTTCTCGTGCTTGCCTGCGATTTTGACAGGGAAGGGGAAAATATCGGTTTTGAGGCGAAATCCATCGCTGAAAAGGTATCCGGGTCGACCGTCAAGCGAGCAAGATTCTCATCTCTTTCGAAAAGTGAGATCGAAAAGGCCTTTACCGATCTTGTGGAGCCTGATGAGAACATGGCAATGTCCGCAGAAGCAAGACAGATACTTGACCTGAAGATGGGTGCAGCATTTACTCGCTTTGTAACCCTTTCCGTGAGGGAGCGTGCAAGGACCAAAGGGGTGTTGTCCATTGGTCCCTGTCAGACACCGACATGTGGGTTCGTCTATGAGCGCGAACTTGCCATACGGAAGTTCGATTCGAAGGACTTCTGGAAGATCGAGGGGATCTTCAATGGAAAAGGTACCGACTTTACAGGAACTCACCGTGGCGGTCATATCTATGAAAAGGAAAAAGCGGATGCTATATTCAGCAAGATCAAAGGCTGCAAGACCGCGGTTATATCAAAGAAGACTGTAAAGGAGATGAAAACCAATGCTCCTTTCCCGCTTAATACTAATGAATTCCTGAAACGTTCATCCAAATACCTTGGCGTAAGTCCTGAAAAGGCCCTGGAGGTCGCAGAGCAGCTTTACCTTTCCGGTTTTACAAGTTATCCCAGGACAGAGACCAACAAGTATGCCGATGATATGGATTTCAAGAATATCCTCAAAGGATTCACCAGAGGCGATTACCAGGACTTTGCCCTGTTTCTTCTATCTCAGAATACGATAACTCCCCGTAACGGGAAGAAAGATGGTCATGACCACCCTCCTATCCATCCGATCAAGGCTGGTTCCCGCGCAGAAGTGGAAAAGGCGATCAAGATGCCTCATGCATGGGATATCTATGATCTTATTGTAAGGCACTTTATTGCAAACCTGCTGCCTGAAGCTGTCTTTGAGAAGACGCGCTTTGAGCTAACCGCAGGGGACGAATTATTCGATTCCACAGGTTCTATCCAGAAAAGTGCCGGCTGGCTTGCAGTTTATCCTTTTGAGAAACCAAAGGATAAACTGTTGCCTGATCTTGAAGAGAATGAGATCGTAGATGTAAAGAAGATCAGCAACATCAAGTCGCAGACAATGCCTCCAAAGAAGCTTACGGAAGCGGAGTTGCTGACCCTTATGGATAAACATGGCATTGGTACCAAAGCAACCGCGCCTTCTCATATCGAAACGAACAAGAAACGTGGCTATTTTGAGACAAAAGGCAAGACCATTGCAATACTGGACACAGGTTTCACTTTGATGGATGCACTGAACAGCTCTGTGCCCATACTTGTCAAACCGGATATCCGTTCCCGGATAGAATCCCTCATCCAGGAAGTGGAGGACGGGACAAAGAAGTTCCCACAAGCCCTTGAGGAAGGAACTGCCCTTATCAAGGAAATGTATTCCCAGCTGCTGAAGAACCGTGACCTTATGGTCTCCCAGATCGCAGGTACGATCACAGATGAGGCTGTTGCAGCGGACAAGAAGAACCATATTGGCACATGTCCCGAATGCGATCGTATGCTTCGTATCGTTACTACGGACAAGGGTCGTTTTGTGGGATGTACAGGTTATCCGCAGTGTAAGAACACATTCCCGCTTCCCAAGACCGGTGCACTGGCAGTGCAGCGCTCTCGTAAGTGCAAAAAAGGTGGTGCTGCGGTAATAAAGGTGGGGAACAAATACTTCTGGTCTGTTGGTATCGGTCCATGTTTCTCATGCGATCTGGAAAAGGAATGCTTTCCGCCTGAAGTGATTGGTCCGTGCCCTTCCTGCGATGGTCAGACGTTCCTTATAACTACCAAGGATTCACGTTTTCTGGGATGTACCAAACGCTGTGGACATACGCAATCTGTTCCGAAAGCAGGAAGATTAACAGTAACAGATAAGGTATGTGATGGCTGTGGCTGGCATTTTATCAGGGTAAAGGAGCAGGGAAAGGATGCTAAAGAATACTGTGCCAATCGCAAGTGCGAAGCTGCAGCTGCAGCCCGTAAAGATGCGATAAGGAAGGCCAGGGCCAAATGAAATATTGATAATTTTAAAATGGTTGGGGGTTTTAATTTCCCTCTATCCACTTCTCGCCATACTTTTCGCTGAACGTGATCTCCTCGAGAGTTCTCCTTGTCGATGAGCGCTCTTTTTCTACCGGGTGGCCGATAGCGAGGACTGCCATAAGCTCAAAGGTATCCGTTACTTCCAGAATGGCATTTACATGCTCGCTCTTTTTGAGTATCTCGCCAAGCCACACAGCTCCAAGACCAAGATCTTCGCATGCGAGAAGCATGTTCTGTATGGAAGCACCGATGGCAAGCACATCCTTGTCGTGGTGATACATGGTTTCCTGATCAAGATATACTGCGATCAGCACCTTTGCCTGCAGTACTATCTTTGAGTAATGTGTGCATTCTGCAAGTCTTTTAATGGTATCTTCATCTTGGATTACAATGAATTTCCAGGGTTGGTTGTTAAGCCCTGAAGGTGCCCATTTCCCGCATTCAAGGATAGTATTGATATCATCTTTGCTCACAGGATCTTCTGTATATTCCCTGACGCTTCTGCGTGCAAGTATGGTCTCTATAGTAGCTGACATGTTATCACAGGATCATCAAAAAAAGAATGGTTTTTCAGGACAACTGTCCTGAAAAATATATGGTTTACTTTACTCTTCGTTGAGTTCGCTGTTGAGCCATGGCATCATTGCCCTGAGCTTCTTACCAACGATCTCTACAGGGTGCTCGTTCTCCAGGCGCTCCATGGAGGTAAGTACAGCGTGGTTTGTCTGTCCTTCAAGGACGAACTCACGTGCGAACTCACCGTTCTGGATCCTCTCGAGTGCAATGTACATTGCTTCACGGGACTCTTCGTTGATGACCTGTGGACCAACTGTAAGACCGCCGTATTCTGCTGTGTTGGAGACTGAATACCACATCTTCTCAAGACCGCCCTCGTGGATGAGATCAACGATGAGCTTGAGCTCGTGGAGTGTCTCAAAGTATGCCATCTCTGGCTGGTATCCTGCTTCGACAAGTACTTCGAAGGATGTCTTGATGAGGCTTGCGACACCACCACAGAGGTCGACCTGCTCACCGAACAGGTCGGTCTCGGTCTCCTCGCGGAAGGTTGTCTCGATGACACCGGCTCTTGTACAGCCGACACCCTTTGCGTGTGCGAGTGCCATTTCATGCGCATTTCCGGTTGCATCCTGGTAGATAGCGATAAGACCTGGTACACCAGCGCCTTCATTGTATGTCCTTCTTACAAGGTGCCCCGGGCTTTTTGGTGCGACCATGTAGACGTCCACATCTTTTGATGGTACGATCTGGTTGTAGTGGATGTTGAATCCGTGGGAGAATACAAGCGCATTGCCTGCTTCAAGTCCTGGCTCGATCTCAGCGTAGTATATCTTTGACTGGATCTCGTCAGGGAGGAGGATCTGGATAACATCTGCAGCTTTTGCAGCGTCTGCAACGGTCATTACCTTAAGACCATCGTTCTCTGCCTGTTTCCAGCGGCGGCTACCTTCCCTGAGACCTACGATAACATCAAGGCCTGAGTCGTGAAGGTTCTGAGCCTGTGCGTGTCCCTGGCTTCCGTAACCCATTACAGCTACTTTCTTACCTTTAAGTGCGCCAAGATCGGCGTCTTTGTCATAGAACATTTCTACCATGTTTATTTCTCCATATTTAATATCAAAATAATTCAATTATGAACTTTTAGAACCTCTTGTAAGTGCTACCTTACCGGTCCTTGCCATTTCCTTGATCCCGAAAGGTTTCAGCAATGTCTGGATCGCCTTGATCTTGTTGGAATCTCCGGTGACCTCAACGGTAACTGATCTTGAAGCAACGTCAATGATCCTTGCCCTGAAGATGTCCACGATCTGGATGATCTCAGCACGGTTGCTGGCATCGGTATTCACCTTTATCAGTGCCAGTTCCCTTTCAACGGATTCATCAGCGCCAAGGTCTGTTACACGAATGACATCGATCAGCTTGTTAAGCTGCTTGGTGACCTGTTCAAGCACATGGTCATCACCACGGACAACAATTGTCATCCTTGAAATGGTGGGGTCTTCAGTGATTCCCACCGCCAGGCTGTCAATATTGAAACCTCTTCGTGAAAAGAGTCCTGCAACCCTTGCCAGTACTCCGTATTTGTTCTCTACCAGAACTGCAAGTGTATGTTTCATTGTATCTTCTCCAGGTCAAGTATCTCGTTGATCGCTGCACCTGCCGGTACCATTGGTGATACATTCTCTTCTCGTTCGACTATGAAATCGATGATCACAGGCCGGTTTGCTTCAATTGCTTTTTCAATTGCAGGCCTGACCTCTGATGGCTTATTCACACGAATTCCAAGTGCACCGTAGGCTTCTGCCAGTTTGACGAAGTCCACGCTGTCCTCTATGGTGGTGTGTGAGTAGCGGTGTTCAAAGAACAATGCCTGCCACTGCCTGACCATTCCAAGATATCCGTTGTTGAACAACGCGATGATTATCGGAATGTCATTCTGCACGATGGTTGCCATCTCCTGAGAGTTCATCTGGAACGATCCGTCTCCGGAAATGTCGAATACGACCTTGTCAGGCCTTCCGAGCTTTGCACCGATGGCTGCGGGGAATCCGTATCCCATGGTCCCCAGTCCGCCTGAGGTTATGAATGTACGTGGCTCTTTGTACTTGAAGTACTGGGCAGCCCACATCTGGTGCTGTCCGACCTCTGTAACGATGATCGCATCAGGACATGCCTCATTGATCTGTTCTATAATGTATTGTGGCTTGATCGCATCATCCCTGTTGACATAGAAAAGTGGGAAGTCCCGTTTCCATATGGCGATCTTGTCAAGCCATTCCTTTGTGTCACATTCGCTAACATGTGAAATGAGTGACTTGAGGATATCTTTTGCATCTCCAACGATAGGGATGTCTACATTGATATTCTTTGAGATCTCTGCCGGATCGATATCGATGTGGATGATCTTCGCATTTGGTGCAAATGACTGGAGCTTTCCGGTGACCCTGTCATCAAAACGTGCTCCCACAGCGATCAAAATGTCTGATTCCTGTACTGCATAATTGGCGTACTTGGTACCATGCATTCCCAGCATCCCCAGGTAAAGATCATTGTCATTTGGGAATCCGCCTATACCGGTCAATGTACTTGTGACAGGTGCCCTGATCTTCTCAGCAAAGGCGAGTAGCTCCTTGCTTGCGTCTGATCCGATAACACCGCCACCTGCATAGATGACGGGTCTTGTTGATTTTGCTATAGCTGATGCAGCTCTTTTGACCTGCTGGATGTTGCCTTTATAGGTAGGCTTGTAGCCGCGAAGCTCGACCTTATCAGGATATACGAAATCGATCTCAGTGGTCGTAATATCCTTTGGCATATCAATAAGTACGGGACCTGGCCTGCCTGTGGAAGCGATATGGAATGCTTCCTTTATGATCCTTGGCAGATCTTTTGCATCCTGTACAAGATAATTGTGTTTTGTGATCGGCATTGTAATGCCTGTGATGTTAGCTTCCTGGAAGGCATCGTTGCCTATCATTGAGCTTGGTACCTGTCCGGTGAAAGCTACCATTGGAATTGAATCCATGTATGCGTTTGCGATACCTGTGACAAGGTTTGTTGCTCCCGGGCCTGATGTTGCCAGGCAGACACCTACTTTACCTGTGGCTCTTGCATATCCTTCGGCTGCATGGACTGCTGCCTGTTCGTGCCTGACAAGTAGATGGTGCAGATGTGCATCATAGAGTTCATCATAGATAGGGAGCAGCACGCCGCCTGGATATCCGAAGATAACGTCGACATTTTCCCTGTACAGGCACTCGACGAATGCTCTTGCGCCTGTCATTCTTTCTGGTTTTCCGGTCATGCTATCTTTTCCTTTGGTTGATCGGTAAGATATTATCAATATATGTTCAAATCTTTGTTTTTCAGTTTGTTGTTTGTTATTGGGCTGATCAGTACTGTATGTGAACGTTCAGTCCTGTATAAGCTGGTTGATCCCGTTAATGACGGCTTCTACGGAAGCCATGATTATGTCGGTACGTGCGCCTCTTGAAGTGACCATTTTTCCATCCTTGGAAAGTTTGACCAGTACTTCTACAAGTGCATCAGTTCCACCGGTGATCGAATCCACATGATATTCTTCAAGATGAATGTCTGCAACACCTGAGATGGCTTTACGTATTCCTTCAAAGGTTGCATCCACAGGTCCGTCTCCAATACCCGCTTCAACGATCTCTTTCCCATCAACTGTAAGTCTCACGGAAGCTGTTGGTATTACCTTGTTACCTGAAACAACAGTGAATTCCTCGAGCTTGACCTTTGATTCACGATAGATATCAAGCACAGTCTCAGCGATCGTCTGGAGGTCTGCATCTGTGACACGTTTTCCATGGTCACCCAATTGCTTGACACGACCTACGATCTCGTTCAACTGTGAGTCATCAACAGCAAGTCCCAGTTCTTTCAATGCAAGTGTTACGGAACTCTTTCCTGCATGCTTTCCAAGCACGATCTGCCTTTCACGTCCAATGCTCTCAGGAGTTATTGGCTCATATGTGGAAGTATCGGCCAGCAATCCATGTACATGGATTCCTGCTTCATGGGTGAATGCATTTCCACCTACAAGGGATTTGTTAGGTGCTACTGCAAGTCCGGTCAGGCGGCTGACAAGCCTTGAGATCTTGTAAAGATCATTGGTCTTGATCCCTGTATCGTATTTGTAGAGCCACTCAAGGACCATTACGACCTCTTCAAGTGCTGTATTTCCTGCCCTTTCACCGATACCATTGATGGTCATATGTGCTTCTTTTGCACCGCCATTCAATGCTGCGATAGTGTTCGAGACCGCAAGACCGAAGTCATTATGGCAGTGAATGGCCACCGGTACATCGATGGCTGATGATAGTTCTTTGAATATCTCGGTCGTTCTTTCCGGCACAAGTAATCCCACTGTATCACAGAAGCATACCCTGTCAGCACCGACTTCCACGCCTGATCTGTACAGGTCCTTTAAGAATTCCAGATCTGCCCTGGATGCATCCTCTCCACTAAGTTCCACTATCAGCCCGTGGTCCTTTGCATATTCAGTGGTGCTTAATGCCATTTCCTTTAATGCTTCCCTGTCCTTCTTGAGCTTCACATTAATGTGAAGGTCTGATACAGGTGCTACGAGGTGAATTGAATCCACATCGCATTCTAAGGCATAGTCCACATCCTGCTGCATGATACGGCAGTAGCTGCAGATCTCTGCATCCAGCCCTTCAGCTGCCACAGCACGAATGGCTTCGCGCTCGCCTTCGGAAGTGATGGCTGAGCCTGCTTCGATGATGTCAACTCCCAGATCGTCAAGCTTGCGTGCGATCCAGACTTTCTCTTCTGTTTTCAGTGCGACACCAGGTGTCTGTTCACCGTCTCGTAAAGTTGTGTCCAAAAACCGGATATTTTCGAATAATGCAATCCCTCAGTTGTGTTTTTTTGTTTCAGCGAATTATATTTTTTTCGATCGTGATCTTCTTGCTTTCATTTCAAGATTTATCACTAATAATCAATATGTTATTTATAGATGCATGTCGCTGACTATAACAGCCAAAAGAATACTCCTATTGGTTTTAGTACTTTTGGTTTGGAGCTTATCTGATCCAGTTTATCGTTCCGATCAGTCGATATTTTTGTACCGACTATACATATCCAATAAATTCAAACCTCATAAGTTTGCTAAAATAAAAAAAGAGATGCCAGGAAGGCATCAGAAATATTTCTCAATATTAAGTACTGCTTTTGCTATAAGATCTGCACAGGCTTTAAGGTCCTCAAGGGACAATACCTCAACAGGCGAATGAATATATCTTGTAGGCACACTGATAGTGCTTGAAGGAACACCTTCACGTGTCAGATGGATCGCAGTGGCATCTGTAGTGCCGCCACCACCCACATTGAGCTGGTATGGTATGTCGTTCTCCTCAGCGGTCTCTTTCAGCCATTTCACGACTGTTTTATCTGCAATGAGCCCTCTTCCGGATGCATCAACAACGGTGATGACAGCACCTTTTCCCATTTCGAGTGCAGAATCCTTCTTTTCGATACCGGGATGATCTCCCGGGAATGTGACATCAACTGCTATTGCAACGTCAGGATTTAAGCCGAATGCGGATGTTCGTGCACCTTTTAGCCCGACCTCTTCCTGTACGGTTCCAACAGCGTGGACTGTTGCCTTAACATCAGTTTCAGAAAGCTGTTTCATTGCATCGATAAGCATAGCAACGCCTGCGCGGTTGTCAAAGGCTTTACATGTGACAATTCCGTTAGCAAGTTTCGTATAGTCTCTGTCCATGGATATGGCAGTTCCGACATCCACTCCCATGTTGATGGCGTCTTCCTTGTCTTTCGCACCGATGTCGATGAACATGTCCTCGGCCTTTACAGGACGTTTCCTGTCGTCTTCTTTCATAACATGTGGTGGTTTTGATCCGATCACTCCCGGGAGAGGTCCGTTGTTTCCGTGAACTACCACTCTCTGGCTGTGAAGTGTCTGGTCGAACCAGCCTCCTATTTTAACAAAGCGCAGGAATCCCTTATCATCGATGTACTGCACCATGAGCCCGATCTCATCCATGTGTGCTGCCAGCATGATCGTAGGACCTTCTCCTTTCTTTGTGGTGATGAGATTTCCCATCTTGTCGGTCTTTGTCTCATCCACATATGGTCTGATCTCATCTTCCATTATCTGTTTAATGTCATTCTCATATCCGGATATGCCGTGCGCATTGGATAACTTTTCAAGTAGCTTCTCTAGTTCCATAGCTGATCGGTGGTAGATTGGTCTTTGAGGATATAAATGTTTGAGTAAGGTAGTTTTGATTTTAGAGCTTTTTTATTTTGTTTTACATTTTGGCGGATTTAAACGAAACCAAGAAAACATATATTAATTTTGAGTGTCAAACTTAGATATAGTATATTGAGCATTTGATATATCCAATCATCTTGGGGGGTTATTACGAAATGAAGAAAATTACAGTCATAGGATCAGGTAACGTTGGCTCAACCACGGTTCAGCGTCTCGCAGAACTTGAACTTGGGAATATTGTTATGACCGATGTTGTTGATGGTCTGCCTCAAGGAAAGGCACTTGATATTATTGAGGCTGCTCCGGTTCTTGGGTTTGATGTGGACATACTGGGAACGACCGATTACGCTGATATTGAGGATTCTGACATTGTTATCATTACCGCAGGAATTGCCCGTAAAAAAGGAATGGTGCGGGATGACCTGATGAAGGTCAATGCAAATATCATAAAAGAAGTCTGTGAAAATATCTCATTATATGCACCTGAAGCCATAGTTATCACTGTATCTAATCCACTGGACATAATGACCTATGCCACACAGAAATATACCGGATTGGAAAAGAACCGGGTATTTGGAATGAGCGGAGTACTTGATTCAAGTCGATTTGCAGCATTTATTGCAATGGAACTTGGAATTTCGGTAAAGGATGTTTCTGCATTGGTACTTGGCGGACACGGCGATTCCATGGTCGCATTGCCACAATACACTACAGTATCAGGAGTTCCATTACCAGAATTACTTTCTGAAGAAGCGATTGATAGGCTGGTAAATCGCACTGTGAACGCCGGAACTGAAATTGTTGATCATCTTAAGACTGGCAGTTCTTTCTTTGCCCCGGCAGCAGCTATTGCAACGATGGTAGAATCCGTAATTAATGACCAAAAGCGAGTTCTTCCTGCAGCCGCTTATTTGCAGGGAGAATATGGTGAGAACGGTCTTTATTTAGGAGTGCCTGTAATATTAGGTAAGAACGGCATAGATAAAGTAATCGAACTTGAACTGACAGAAAGCCAACAACAGGCATTTTCAAGATCTGCTGAGTCTGTGCGTGAAGGTATAGCAAAGTTGCAATTGTAATATGTAAGGACATCGGATCAATTGCATTTTCGGTTGTATCTTTCTACTTATGTCAGTGTTATCTGATCGTGTGGAAATGATGCAACTGAGTTTTAATTCTATGTTCTATATATATTTAGAAACCTTTTATATCATAGGATACAAATCTGTTTATTATATATTACAAGTTGCTGGTGAGGGGTATTCATAAGAAACAATACTAAGATCATTCTCTTTTTTGCTCTGTCTTCAATAGTTGTCTCAGCATTCACATTTTTTATTTCAGGTCCGTTTGCTGCTGAAATAGTTATGGTCGCATTCATATGGATAAGCTATGTCCTCTATAGGTATAGTGGCAAACTTCTCCTAAAATGGTATCATGCAGAGAAGGTGGGTGTGTTGGATAAACTCTCTAAAAAAGCAGGAGTATCTACACCCGGAATGTATACATTTAATTCTCCCATGCCCTTTATCTTCACGGTAGGAACCAGTTCCGAATATAATGTAGCTTTATCCACTGGTGCAATGGGTATGTTTGATGTAGCTGAGATTGAAGTGTTGCTTGCTCGTGAGATTGGCCATATTAGGAATGGGGATGTTCCGATCAATACTATCTCAGCACTTTTTGCTGGTACTTTAGTAGGACTTTCATCTGCTGCTTATAATTTATCATTGATGGCAGTGTTTGGAAGAGAAAATAACCCAATACCTAAATTAATTCATTTCTTTATAATGGGTTTTGTAGCGCTTCCGGCAGCATTGCTGATAAAGCTTATGATCTCTCCTTCCCGGGAGTATACTGCTGACGAATTTGTGGAAGGGGTCGCTGGCAGGCCAAATCTATTGCCAGAACTGTTAAAGCGTCTTGAAAGTCAGACCGAGTCATTCCACAGAAAAATAAATCCTGGTCATGGTCACTTGTTTCCTGTAAATTTCCTATGTATCAAAGACGGTTATGATGTGTATCTATCAATGTTCAATACCCATCCAACTATAGATCAAAGGCTTGATCATCTTATGAAGAAGAGTGATTGATAATATGAAATGAAAAAACAGCTATAGCTTAGAGTTTATTATCTTATTGTCTTTTACTTCTAATGACCGTCTTTATTGATATATTTTGGAAACAGGTTTTCATATTCAAAGAAATTGCGATAATAGCTGATGTGTTTATTAGTATAGTCTTACTTCTAACTATCCCTGATCTGTAGTATTTGAATATCGATTAGTAAAGATCAATGATTTTTGATTGTCTGTTGTTTCAATTTGAATTGTCAATTGTTCAGAGCGTTTGACATCCATCAACAGATATTACCTGACCACTTACATAATCCCCAAGCTCTGAGCTTAAAAACAAAACTACTTTTGCAACGTCTTCCGGGTTACCGCTTCGACCAAGAGCTATGTTTGAGATAAGTTTTTCGCGAATTTCTTCTTTAACATCTCTGGTCAGATCAGTTTCAATGAAGCCCGGTGCAATGGCATTCACAGTAATTCCATATCTGCCAAGTTCTTTTGCTGCAGACTTTGTAAACCCGATAACCCCTGCTTTACTTGCTGAATATGCGGTTTGCCCGGCATTCCCATTTAACCCTATTATGGATGAGATATTAATTATTTTTCCTGATCCTTGTTTTCTCATCATGTTTGAGGCGTATCGACTACATAGAAAAGTTCCTTTTAAATTGACATCAATAGTATGATCAAACAACTCAGTGCTTGTCATCATCAACAAATTATTTTTTAGTATTCCAGCATTATTAACAAGTATATCAAGTTTTGAGTATCGCTTTTTAATAAAATCAAACATGTCTTTGACTTCATTTTCAACAGAAACATCTGCTTTTATCATTGTGGCTTGAAGTCCTTTTTCAGTAATGTTGTCTACAAGTTCAGCTGCTTTATCTTCACTTTCTTTGTAGTTTATAATCACATTTGCATGGTTCTCTGCTGCCAATAATGCCGTAGATCTTCCAATTCCGCGGCTCGCTCCTGTGATCAGTATGACTTTACCTTCGAGCATGCTGTATTCCTTTTTTTGAATAGCTCAAGTTTGAAATATAATAATCTGAATGTTTTTAGCTTGATCTTCGATCATTTGTCAAGATAACATATAGGAGGCGGTGATGTGATGTATTTGGCTGTATTTCTTATTTTATCAATGCTTCTTCTTGCTTTGTTTATTGTTTCTTCTGATAGTTCTGTATTTTCTTTGATAATATCCATCGGTAGGTCATATTCCTGTGAATACAATAATTGGTCCAGAATATGAATTGGCATACGCCAGAAAAAATCTTCATCCGATGTGAAGTTGCTCCATGTATCGGCGCTTGGAGGCCTTTCTATTATTTCTTTATCAATACCAAGTAGATCTGCTAATGCATATACTTGAGTTTTGTAACAGTCTGCCAGAGGTTCGATATCCACTCCACCGTCTCCATATTTCACGAACTGTCCCAGAAAATGTTCGGTCTTATTAGTGGTACCGCAGACAAGATAATTGTTCTTTTCCGCGTATAAATACTGGATCAACATTCTTGATCTCTGTTTCACATTCTGGATTCCGATCAATTCGAGATAGTCCTTTGCTTTCAACTTGTTCTTTGCAATTACTTCATCATCTTTTACCAGTCTTATTGATGGGATGCATAACATGTTACTATCTAAGATGTTAGGTAGAACCAGTGAGGTCTTATGGATATCCGGATCATATTCCGGGCAGGTTTTCTTTATTATCCGATCCTTTTTACCGTATATGTCAAGTGCTTGCAATATTGGGGTAATTGGAACTTCTTCATAGGAAACATCCAATGAGTCACAAAGTCTTGCTCCAAGTTCTTTGCTGGATGTAGCTGATTCTTCTTCAGGAAGTAGCAATCCGTAAACATTCTTATTGCCCAAAGTCTGAACAACTAGTGCGAGTATGACTGCAGAATCGATTCCTCCTGAAACTCCTACAACAACTCCCTTTTTCTTAAAATCCTTTACATTACTTTCAATAAATGCCTGGATATGAGAGGCGTTCTTTTCTGTATCTTTATTAAGTTCATCAATTATTTTCATAATATTCCCCACTGGAATAATTTGATTTTGCACTGTGTTTAGTTTAGAATATTGTTACATCTCATCGGTATGGCAGTTTACTCTAGTTCCATTTCAAGTTTCTTTGCAGCCATTTCTATCAATGGCTCTGACAGTTCTTTATGCAATTTTTCCAATCCTTCTTCCCGGGTCATATCTCCGCTTCTCACAAGCCCTGCTATGTCGAAAGCATATGGGTGGATGTCATATTTATTGATATGATTCTGACAGGCAAATGCATTCAAAAGACAGTTTGTTGAATTGCTGTCATTGATCTTTGGAGGCATCCATCCGAGGTCTATCAGAGTCTCAATTATCTTATCTTCATTGTAATCCCACAGGCACATTGGGTGTAATATAACTGGTGTGGTGCCTTTATCTATACTCTTTATGATATCATTTTTTAAAGTGAAACTCTCATCCTTATCCTCTACACCGATATTTTGCAGTTGCTTCTCAAAAAGATCCCGGGACCACTTTATGAAACTGGGTTTAAGATCGATTATTGGATTAGGGGCCTGGCCCGATGTGAAAGCAAAAACAATGAATGGTGCTTTATGAATAATTGCCTGTTCTATCAGTTTCTGTTTGATGATACTAATGCATGTGTTACAGATATCACTGGCTCGATATCTAGCAAATTTTGAGTATGCATTGGTAGATCCAGCTGCTTTTCGAAATGTATCACAGAGTTTCTTTTCTTCCATACCCAGCTTGAAATAGTCGCATTCCACGATCTCACACATCTTTTTTGCATTATCAATAGCAGTGTCTGAAATGAATGCATTATCAAATTGAACTGCAAGGATGTTCAGGAATGGGTACTCCTTTTTAAGTTTATAGAGTCCATATGAGGAGTCCTTTCCACCGGAAAGTGCAAAAATGACATCATATTCTCCTGTTCCACTGTTCTCTTTAAGCATCTTTTCTATAATTCCCAAATAATTCTTCTTTT
Organism: Methanococcoides sp. AM1; assembly: GCF_900774055.1. NCBI lineage: Archaea > Methanobacteriati > Methanobacteriota > Methanomicrobia > Methanosarcinales > Methanosarcinaceae > Methanococcoides > Methanococcoides sp. AM1. The sequence continues at coordinate 27,738 of NZ_CAAGSW010000003.1, forward strand.
CTTCCGAAGACATGGGTGTATAGCTCTCGCAGAACTGGCAAAGGCCACTTTCTTCGTTTATTGTTATACCAGGAATGTCTGAATCTAAAATACATTTCTTACATATTAGCTTTGACATTTTGATACTCCTCTATTATAGACCTGTTAGATATTTTTCCACTTTTACTCAGTGGCAAGTTTTCGATAAGAATTATTTCCAGTGGACACAGGAAGCCTGGCAAATTCTTTCTGCAAAATGTATACAATGTTTCAACTTCTGTATCCTGAGTTGGAATTACCATCAGGCTGATGGCATTTCCCATATACTCATGATCAACCGGGACGACGAATACATCTGAAACTTCATTATTTTGGCCAATATATTTTTCCAGTTCTCTTGGATTTATACGATGATCAGCAACTTTGATCAGGTCATCTTTGCGACCTAATAATTTAAAATAACCATTTGGCAACTTTTGTGCCAGGTCGCCGGTATACATCCAACCATCGATGACCTTTTTACGGCTAGCTTCCTCATCATTAAGATAGCCTATCAGTATGTTCTTTCCTCTGGCTATCAATTCACCTGTTATGCCAGGTCCAACTGGCTTTTTACTATCATCAACCACATCAAGTTCAACTCCCGGGATTGGTCTGCCGATTGTATCAGGATACTTTTCCAGATCTGCTGGTGGAAGATACGCAAGCCTTGCGGTTGCTTCTGTTTGGCCATACATTGGTATGATTTCTATACTGCCATTCAACTGCTTTATCTTTTCGATAATTTCTACTTCCATGGCACCGCCTGCAGATGCAGCAAGTCTGACGTTCTTGAATGATTTCTGGAAGCGGGATGGGTATTTGAGAAGGATTCGATAAGTGCTTGGGACTCCATAGAATATTGTTACTCCAGATCCCACAAGTTTAAAGGTTGATTCGAGGAAAGTAAGGCCACCGATCTTTATAGATCCTCCTGCAACCAATTGGGAATTAATTATTGAATTTCCAAAAGCATGGTGTGGAGATATCACTTGTGCAGCGTTGTCTTCTGGTGTTATGCTCAGTACCTCTATTATGGAATTTGCATTTGCTATTAGATTTTCATCACTTAGCATAACACCTTTTGGAGCACCTGTAGTTCCGGATGTATACATTACAAGCCTTAATTGATCATTATTGTTCTCACTAATGATCTTTTTATGTAAAGTTTTCACAGTGGAATCCTTTGAAATATAGATTATAGTGGTAAATCCTTCAAAGAAGGCATTTTCAAATCTCGAATATTGCTGTTCAGTGACAATGATATTGCTTATCTGGTTGCTATCTAATATTTGTCTAATATTGGATTCTGTCAGTTCCACCGGTAGGGGTACAGCAATGTTATCCGATCGATAGACTGCCATTAGGGCCCGAATATACTCTATACCTGATTCTGCAAGGATTGCCAATTTGCAATGTTCGAAATCATCGATTTCTGCTGCTATGGTGTTTATAGCTTCATCGAGATGACTATAAGAAATTGATCTGTCTTTCTCTTCAAGAGCAGTTTTTTGAGGATTTTCTTTGGCATGGTTTGCAATATATTCGTCGATTCTCATGATCTCACTTTGTCAATTTTTGGATGGTATCTACTATTCCGCGGATTGAATCAAAATTTTCAGGAGTTAATAGGTCTTCAGGAATTTCTATGGAATATTTTTCAGAAATGAAATCTATAAATTCGATTAATCCAATTGAATCGATAATTCCTTTCATTGTTAAAGAATCATCATCATTTAATTGTGTACTACTGTCCATAAACGATCTTTCTTGCAAATATGCCATTATATTTTCTTTAATTTCATCCATGTTTGTCAGCCCACTCAACGTATTTATTACTTAAAGAGCATAATAATGCAATCTTGATTCAACAAAGTCACGTAATACAAGCATAAGGAATACTCTATGCTTCATAGCTGCTTGAATTAATTCCCCATAAGCAAAATAACTTCAATCGTATATAAGATGTTCTTATGGCAAACAAATTCTTCTCTCTGCCAAATTGATCTATGATATTCCAATTACGTCCTTATTCATTAAATCTATATATTTGGCATCGACGGCTTCTATTATTTCAGAAGTGTTGTTCATTTAAATGGAAATACCTTTTTGGAGATAGCAAATATTGATCCTATCATTTATCGAGGCAAAAGCAACAGATAGTACATATCGGTTATCTATAACGCATTCTTGGTGATCGATATCATTGAGATCAATTTCTTTATTCAAACATGCTAACATACTCTGATCGGTCAGTTTACAATATGCTTCTCGCAATGTCCAATTTTTTAGTTTATTAACATTGTCTTTTTGAAGCAGATCTCTTTTCGATCCTGTATCAAGCAAACCTTTCGAAATATTCCCGAAATGTATTGGTCTGATATATTCAATATCAATTCCTGTTTTCAGTTTTGATATTGATACAGCAGCAAGATCTCCGGTGTACGAGATGCAGATATAAATATCCTCATGTTTGTGTACGCACACACGTCCGGCATTATTTCGATAGAGGGATATATCTAACAATGATTCTTTTTTAAGAATATGCTGCAGAATAAATTTCAGGAATGACCGAGATCCGATGAACCTTTTTCTAAAATAATTCGTTTTTAGTGTGTTTAGGTATTCTTTTTCATCGTTGCTTAGATCTGATAGGTCGAATTGTTCATCAATTTTCAGATCAATCAAAAAAATAAGGGCATCGTTCTTATTCCATAATTTACAGACTGACAAAGAAGATAGAGAAGTTAACGATCCTACTGTTTCAATAACCATGAAATAACCTTTCAGTTTATGATAATAGCAAAGACCATAGCAGGCAATGATCAGGCTTGTAAATATCTATTATGTTCAAGTTAGTCCGGTGGAGATCTATTCATTTCTGTTTAATATTATTCTAATTAATGTGCTGTGTGTTTCAGATTGATTTAAACTAACCTTTTCATTCCATGGTTAATTGGTATTATATTAGTTGTTGGGACATAAGTACTTTAATAAGAGTATGGTACGATATCTAAGTTTTTTCGGGAGTGCTAATTGAAGGATTTGAGAATATTTCAATGATGGACTACGTATCTGTTATGTTTACATTTGTTTTGGTATCAGGAACATCATGGACTGGTTTTCAGTTTTCAGTGGTATTTCTTTTTCATATAGTTTTTATTCATTGTTATTATTTAGGTATATTATAAATAGCTCATAATAATGATAGTAATGACATCTTTGTTTTTTTCACAATGTATATATAGCACCAGTACTATTTGAAATACGGGGATTTTGAATTTTGGTGATTAGGATCAAGTCAGCTCAACTCATCAGATGCATTTCAAAATAAAGGAAAAAACATGTCTAGCATAAAAAAGATCTTGATGGTAGTAACTTTAATCACATTGCTGGTAGGTCTAACTAATGTTTCTGCAGCTGCTTCAGATGTAACTCTAAAGCCATCATCACAGACCATTGCACCGGGTGAATCTTTCACAGTCGATGTTTTTGTCTCTCCTGATGTTGATATTGCAGGAATCCAGTTCGATCTGCTTTTTGATAGTTCTCAGTTCCAAGTATCAGATGTGAGTGAAGGAAGCTTGTTCAAGCAAAGTGGTATGAACACATTTTTTGTTTCAGGTTCTGCAAATTCAGGTTTAATAAATGATGCATATGGTTGCATTCTCGGTGCTTCAGATGTGACAACACCAGCAACTTTTGCTATCATCACGTTAACAGCAACTGAACAGGCAAAAGGAAGATCAGAATTAGTCCTGAAAGATGTTATTATAAGTGATCCAGAAGGTAATTCTGTAGATCTCGAATTAACAAATACAGTGATCTCAGTACTGGTATTTGATATAAACCAGGATCATGTAGTTGATTTTAATGATTATGGTCTAGTTGAACAGCATTTCGATGAAACCACCTCATATCCTTATCCTCTATGGGATGTTAATCAGGATAATATTGTAAATGTCCTTGATATGATGCTGGTGCTATCGCATATGGACTGATAATGGTAAGGTGTACCGATGGAAAAGTATATTTTCATCTCTGGTAAAAGTAAATTTTATTCCTTACTATTTTTTTCTTTGTTTGCTATTACCTGCCTTAGTGGAATTGCCAGTGCCAGTACGACCATCAGCATCATGCCCGCTTCTCAATCAGTGGAGGAAGGGCAGAACTTTGTTGTGAGTGTCTATTTGGATCCGGACCATCCGGTTGCTGGTGTCCAGTTCGACTTGTCTTATGACAGTGAACTTGTCAGGGTTGTTCAGGTCTCAGAAGGTGAATTATTAAGACAGGAAGGTGCTCTTGTCTGGTTCAATCCCGGTGAGATCAAAAGTTCAAATGGAGAAATTAATTCTGTATATGGGTTGATACTAGACAAGACAAGTGTTACAGGTCCGGAATCTTTTGCTATGGTCCAGATGACCGCTGGTAATACATCAGGCACAAGTTCCCTGTCCTTATCAAACGTTGTGGTCAGTGATACTCAGGGTCAGATCATTCCTACAGATATTGTTGATGGATCTATCACTATTGGCTTTGATTCATCTTCTAAATCTACGACCAGTAACACGAATGATTCTGAAACTGGTGAAATTAGCATCACAAGCAGATCCTATGAGGAATTGAAGATCATAGAAAGATCTATCCAGCCTGTGTATCTTGGATCTCAGGTTTCCTATCAGTTCGATAAGCCTGATAATCCCATTATGTACATCAATTACGAATCTCTCGCAAATGCCGGTAATGTTGTAGCAACAATTGAGATCCTTAAGCAGACGTCCCTTCTCGTTTCATCGCCTCCTCCCGGTATTGTCTACAAAGATGTGAATATCTGGTTGGGTAAACCCGGTTATAGTGCTGAGGGTAATATAAAGGATGCAGTAATCGGATTCAGTGTAGAAAGACCCTGGCTTGAGGAGAATCAGGTATCTGATAGTTCAATATTGATGTATCGTTATGAACAGGACAAGTGGCTACCCCTTTCAACAAAGAAGATCAATGAGAGCAACAGCCACGTGTTTTTTGAAGCAGAAACGTCTGTTTTTTCGCCTTTTGTAATTGTGGCTTCCAGTTCAACAGAGGATATTGTTAGGAATACAGAAGTCGATAATACTCCTGAAGAAAATGAAAGTCTTGATCAGAACGCGGCTTTTATTCTGAGTATGTCGATATTGATACTTCTATTTGCCAGAAGGCATTAATTTATAATTTGTAGCTATCAAATCCCTATCCGCCGATTTTGATAGCTTTAATTTTTTATTGTAACATCAAATTATAATGAATTCAAACAATGCCAAAATTATTTAAATGATCAAGTTTGATGCAATGATATCTTATAATATCGTTATCAACTCCAAATTTATACAATTCACTTGAAATAATTCTCTTGAAATTAATGTAGGAAAGGACTTTTATGCAATATTCAATTCAATAATTACAAGAGCAATTGCTTGAAACCCGATACTAACAATCGTATTTATTCTTATGAGGTGATATCATTCTTGAACGAATAATTCCTAAACAGAGGACAACTTCTACCCGTCTGGGAGGGATCCTTATCCTGGTAGGCGAGACCATGTTCCTGTTCTCGATCCTGAATTTTATGATGATCACCCGGCTTCAGTATTACAGTTCCGGTGATTCGTTTGCCAGAACGATCTTCCCGGAATATTATTTCTTCCTTCTATCAATGTTCATCGTAGCTTTCATAGGAATGTGGCTTACATATGTCTATATTTTCCCGAGCAAGCAGAAGTTCTCACAGGAACAGGCAGTAAAGGATGACAGGAGTCCCATGTACAATCGCCTGGTACAGATGCACGATGAAATGCGTGAGATGCAGTCCATGGTAAAGGAGTTGCATGAAAAGGTAGATACCCTTAGCAAAGAGGGACAGAAATAAAATGACAATAACAATCGATCCTGTGATCAATGAGCCTGCACTCTTAGTTTCAGGTGATACAAAGGCCCTTGTACTGGCGGACATCCATTTGGGGATCGAATGGGACCTTTACCGGAGCGGGTTTTCCATACCCAGCCAGATAGAGCAGCGACTTGAGCGTATCATGAGGCTTGTGGAGCAGGAGAGGCCTGACCGGATCGTGCTGCTTGGTGACATAAAACACAACGTACCACAGGTTTCCTGGCAGGAACGTGATGAGATCCCGTACTTTATTGGCAGCCTTGCAGAGAAGGCCATTGTTGATATCTTCCCCGGGAACCATGACGGTGGGATCGAGTTCCTGCTTCCGCCGGACAGTGATGTAAATGTTTATTCTGCACGTGGCGATGTTATTGACGGAGTTGGTTATTTCCATGGTCATACGTGGCCATCGGTGGAATTATTATCTGCCGAGCATGTGATCGTTGCTCACAACCATCCTACAGTACGTTTCACGGATGCCATGGGATACTCGGTGGTGGAGCAGGTATGGATAAGGGCACGACTTGAAAGGGAAGTACTTGCAAATCACTTTAAGAGTGCTGATCTCTCTTCTGAAAGTGATATCTGGTCCGATCCTGATGTGGTGGTGGTTCCGGCTTTCAACGAACTTTGTGGCGGGGTTGCATTTAATGAGTCCGTGCGTGATGATCTTCTGGGACCCATATTTTCATCCGGTGCACTTGACATTGATAATTCTGATATCTATCTGCTGGATGGAACGTATCTGGGGATATTGAAGAATATCCGAAAACTGGAGGAAACCCAATCCGATCGAAGCAGAATCCGGAAAAGCAGCAAAAATAGGATCAACAAACGAAAAAAGGATAGCAGAACCAGCAACCCAAAAGAGACTTCCCGGAAGAACAATACTGCAAAAGGAAACAGTAAAAAGAGTATCATTACAAAAGGAAATACCACAAAGGAGGATGGAAAATGAGCTTCGGTAATCAGTTCGATGATTTTCATCCTGCCATTCAGGAAACCCTTGTGAAAATGGGCTTCACTGCTCCTACTAAACCGCAGGAGATGTGCTTCCCTCACCTCCTCGCAGGAGAACATACATTCCTGATAGCACCCACAGGTTCCGGTAAGACCGAGTCTGCAGTACTGCCTATGTTCGATCATATCCTTGGCAAAAGTGAAGAAGGGCGCACGGGTATTTCTGCTCTTTATATAACACCACTACGTGCGCTGAATCGTGATATGCTCACACGTATCCAGACATGGGGCAAAGAGTTAGGCATAACAGTACAGGTCCGCCATGGGGATACCTCGCCATACGAAAGGCAGAAACAATCCAAGAACCCTCCTGATCTTCTGATAACAACTCCTGAAACACTCCAGGCGATGTTCACAGGTTCGCGGCTTCGGAAGAACCTTGAGTGCGTCAGTTACGTTGTTGTGGATGAGATACATGAACTTGCATCATCCAAAAGAGGTGCACAGCTTTCTGTGGGACTTGAAAGGCTTGTGGAAATATCCGGTGAGTTCCTGAGGGTTGGTCTTTCAGCCACTGTGGGTAACCCTGATGTGGTCTCTCAATTCCTTGTTGGGTCCGGCAGGGAAGTATCTGTTGTACAGGTTTCCATGATAAGCCTGCTTGAGTTCAATGTGGTCAGTCCGCAGGTTATCGATGAGGATGTTGAACTTGGAAGGAAGATCGGCTGTGAGCCGGAGTTTGCATCCCATCTGCGTTGTATCCGTGAGATCGTGGAAACCCATCTGTCAACTCTTATTTTCGTTAATACAAGACAAAGTGCTGAAGCCCTTGCATCAGGTTTCAAGATACTGGAGGCTTCAATAGGTGTACATCACGGTTCTCTTTCTGTGGATGCACGTATCGAAGCTGAAGAATCGTTCAAGGCAGGCGATATAAAGGGTTTGATCTGTACTTCATCAATGGAGCTTGGTATTGATATCGGTAAAGTTGACCACGTTGTACAGTATGGTTCCCCAAGACAGGTCTCGCGCCTGCTCCAGCGCGTGGGACGTGCCGGACACAGAATACACGAGGTTTCCAGGGGTACGATCCTTGCAATGGGATCCGATGATATTCTGGAGAGCATGGCCATTACAAAGGCTGCAATGGAAGGTAAAGTTGAGAATATTATTCCTCACAGTGGTTCCCTTGACGTTGTGGCGAACCAGATCTCCGGCATGGTTATCGATTTTGGTGATGTTGAGATAAAGAAGATCCATTCCATACTGAGGAGGACCTATCCTTTCAGGGACCTTTCCATAGAGCAGCTCGAACGCGTCGTTGAACAGGTTACAGATTACCGGATGGTCTGGCGTGATGAGGGTTCCAGCAGCATTAGCAGGCGAAAGAAGAGCTGGCAATATTACTACGAAAATCTTTCAATGATCCCTGATGAAAGGAAGTTCGAGATCTACGATATTGTCTCCGGCAGGTCCGTGGGAATGCTGGATGAAGCCTTTGTTGTCAATTTCGCATCTCCCGGTGCAGTTTTTATTACCAAGGGTGACATGTGGCGTGTCATTGAGATGAATACGGACCGTGACAGGATAAAAGTTGAGCCTGTCAAGACCATGGGTGAGATCCCAAGCTGGGTTGGTGAGGAGATCCCGGTTCCGTTCGAGGTGGCACAGCAAGTTGGTCGTATCCGGTTTAGAGTATCGTTCCTGATACACGATGGGAAAAGTGATGAGGAGATCGTTGAAGCACTGATGGAAGAATATCCTGTTGATATTCACAGTGCTCTTACAGTCATAGATCTCATAAAAGAACACATTTCAAAGGGCTACCCGCTTCCTGATAATGATACGATCGTAATTGAGGATGAAGGGGAAGCCATCATAATTAATTCGTGTTTCGGACACACTACCAATGAGACCATCGGGAAGGTAATTACTTCCCTTCTTGCTGCCCGTTTTGGCAGTAGTGTAAGTCAGGAGATTGATCCTTACAGGATAAGGATGCAGCTCCCAAGGCGCATGAAGGCCCTGCATATTCAGGAAATGATCTACGACATCCAGCCGGAGCATATTGAGCCGATCATTGAGATGACGCTGAAGAACACTTCTGTGATGAAATGGAAGATGGTCCATGTGGCACGGAAGTTCGGTGCATTGAGCAAGGACATTGATTATGATCGCATCAGCATGAAGAAACTGCTCGAGATCTACAAGGATACTTCCATGTATGATGAGGTCATGCGTGAGATCTTCCACAACATGCTGGATGTGGACCGGGCAAGGGATGTGCTTTCGCGTATAGCTTCTGAGGAGATGGTCATACTGGTCAGCCCTATGCCAACACCCATTGGTTCTGCAGGATTTGCAATGCGACGTGATCTTGTAGCTCCGGAGAAAGCCGACAGGTCCATTGTCCTTGCCCTGAAGGACAGGATCATGCACGATCGGATCATATTGTTCTGTGTGCATTGCAAGAAATGGGTGTCACGCAGGAAGGTCATGAATGTTCCCGATGAGATACAGTGTCCGGTATGTGATTCCAGAATGGTGGCTGCCCTTAAACCGTGGGAAGAGGAAGAGATCAAGCTTGTCCGCAAGCAGGATAAGGTAACTGCAAAGGAAGATGTGAAGCGCATTCAGCGGGTATATCGAAATGCAGGCATCGTGATGGGGAACGGGAAGCTTGCGGTCATAGCTCTTGCAAGTCGTGGGATCGGTCCTGATACTGCTTCACGTGTGATTGAAAAGATGCGTGTTGATGAGGAAACATTCTACAGGGATATCATGGCTGCAGAAAGGAACTATGCCAAGAACAAGCAGTTCTGGAAATAAAATGTCAGTGCATGCTATTTACAAAAAGGGTCTGCCATTTACTACTTTCTATGGCGCAATATCCTTATACTTTGTACATCCAAGAAATCTTTCATGGACATAAGGGACAGGATATTTGCAGCTACAGGTAAAGTTAAAGCAGACACGATCTTTACCGGCGGTCATATTGTAAATGTCAATACAAAAGAGATATTGGACAGGGACATTGCAGTAAAAGACGGCTATATTGCAGGCATCGGTGATGTTTCCTGCCTTAAAGGTGATGATACTCAACTCATCGATGTAAGTGGGCGTTACATCTGTCCCGGATTGATCGATGGTCATGTTCATTTTGAATCCAGCATGGTAACCCTGAGCCAGTTCTCAATGTCGGCTCTGGAACACGGCACGACATCCGTGGTGATAGATCCTCATGAGATTGCTAATGTGCTTGGCAGGAAAGGTATTGAAATTGTGCTTGAAGAAGCGAGATCTCTTCCTTTGAACGCTTTTGTAGCGATCTCATCCTGTGTGCCTGCAACAGTTTTCGAAACAGCTGGTGCATCCATCAGTGCAGATGATATTGATTCCCTGATAGACAATGAGAATGTCGTGGGCCTTGGAGAGATGATGGACTATCCTGGTGTGCTGTCAGGGGATGACAATAAATTATCCATGATAAGGGCTGCACTTAAAGACAAACTCGTGGTCGATGGGCATTGTCCTGCACTTACCGGTGAACAGTTATGGGGCTATATAGCAGCTGGTATCTCTACAGACCACGAATCTATTGAATATGAAGAGGCACTTGAAAAACTGCGTCTTGGAATGAAGCTTATGATAAGGGAAGGGTCTGCTGCGAAATCTCTCGATCGTTTCCTTCCACGACTTATTGAAGATGGTGTGTCTCTTGAGAACGTCTTCTTTGTGACCGATGACAAACATCCGTCTGACCTGATGGAAGGTTACATGGACGTGATCGTCAGAAGGGCCATAGAAATAGGGCTCTCCCCGATCGATGCTATCTGTATGGCCAGCATCAATACAGCGAAGAATTACCATATTGACAACCAGGTTGGTTCCATTTCAATTGGCAGGAAAGCCGATCTTATTGTGCTTGATGACCTTGATACTTTCAGCATAGATTCGATCTATGCGGCAGGAAAACCCGTTGATGGATTTACTCCATCTTACGATCATCCTGATCTCGTCTTTAATACCATTAGTTTCTCAAAGGTCGATGCGTCTGACCTGCAGCTAAAAGCAGATGCTGACAGGGATTACAAGGTTTCAGTTATAAAGGTCCTGCCTGATCTCATCCTTACGGAAAAAGAAAATGCTATACTTCATTCAGATCGTGATGGTGTGTTGCTTCCAGACGTTGATAATGATATACTATGTGCTGCTGTGATCGAAAGGCATGGAAAGACAGGTAACATCGGTCTTGGTTTTATCAAGGGAATAGGTATCCGGAATGGTGCTATTGGCCAGAGCATAGGACACGACAGTCACAATGTTGTTGTAACCGGGGATAACCATTCGGATATGGCATTGTGTGCCAACACCATTAGGGATATGAATGGTGGTATTTGTGTTGTCAATGATGGTAAGGTGGTGGACAAGCTTGAACTACCATTTGCCGGGCTGTTGAGCACTCTTCCGGTCGAAGAGGTTGAAAAAAGACTGAACGATCTTCACATGGCAGTAAAGAGTATCGGTTGCAGCCTTCCGGCACCGTTCATAACCCATTCTTTCATTGCTCTTCCGGTGATACCTTCACTAAGGCTTACTGATATGGGGCTTTTTGATGTAGATAATTTTAGTCTGGTATCTCCGATAGAAGAAGAGGTGAAGTCCTCTGAAAAATGATAGTTGCAATGTCTCATCGGAAAGACGAGATCTGATCTTGGAATATGGCAAAATAAAAGAACAAATTCGAAAGTGTTGCAGGACACTTTTCTGACAAGTGTTAGCAAGTTGTCAGAAAACTGTCAGCACAACTTTCACTTTTAAAATGAAATATACGCAAACTACAGGTCTCATCCAAACTTCTCAATATAGCTCTTGTAAGTCCTGATATACTCTGCATGGGGCCATATCAGGGGTATCGTTACGTATGCCATTCCGTCTTTCCATTTTGGATGGTTACGTACGTTCTCGATCATGGTGAGCTTACTATCCCTGAGGATCTTTGCATTGGTATAGTCTTCATACCATATCTCGAACCGTTCAATTGTTGATATATGTTCAGGCAGGAAATAGTTGTGTGCCATGTCCACTACCCAACCCATATACATCTCTGCCATATCCTGATCATCAATAGCAATATAGTGGTTAGCAAGCTGGCAGGTAAAGTGGCACCATGGTCCGTATCCTCCGTTATTCCTGTCCCACATTTCCGGATAGCGGTTCAAGCCTCCGATCTCCTTGTCCCAGAGGCGATCGTGTATCCTCCGGACAGTATAGCGATTCTTGATGTCATGGTGATCGATGAGCTCAAAGTATGCAGGTGCGTATTCCACAACATCCACATCGATAACGCTTGATGCAAATGCATCATATCCAATAGGGTTGCTACTTTTTTCTTTCACACGAATGCATTTGATGAATGAACGCCTACGCGGGCTGTACATTCGTGTAAGGATAGCCTCTCTTACTTTTTCAGCCTCAGCTTCCCAGTCAGCAACATCTTCGCCAAGAGCCTCTCCCATTTTTACTGCTGCAAGGATCCCTGCACAACAGGCAGAGTTGGCATAGATCTCAAATCCATGTTCGTATGCCGGATATTCATGGATGCTGTTCACGGTATGGATAAGGTCAACTTCGTCGTTCTTGTTCATCAGTATGAACTCTACGGCCTTTTTGACAGTTTCCCAGTGCTTTTCCACAAAGGTCCTGTCAGCCATTGATTCAAAGAAGAGTCCGCCTGTTGCTTCGAAATATTTTCCCATTGCAAAAAGGACCAGCCCATTCCCATCGATCTGAAGGTCCTTGTAACTGGCGTCATTTCCGTCAACATCATATCTCTGGGAAAATTCTCCAAGGGGCTTCTGGGAATTCAGGACGAATTCAAGACCTCTTCGGGCCTCGTCCATCATCTCGGCTTCAATGCAGCCAAGTATTGCCACAGAGTGGTCTCTCGGGTAAATAAAGGGATAACGTGTTCCCGGGGGACTTGCATAAAATCCTCCTTTTTCATGCTGGTTGTTTTTCAGGATCTTCACGCTGTTCTCGTAGAGTTTTTCAGCTTCGATCAGGTTCAAGAAATTCACTCCTTTTTTATGTAATTGATCTTACAAACGTAATATGCTTTCTCAAGGTACTTGTCCACGTCTTCTTTTGTCATATTTGCCTTTTCAAGGGCTTTCTCGTTGTATACTATGTTGTTGGTCCGGGGACATCTTGATCCAATGTTGAGAAGTTCTACCCCTGCCAGTTCACCTCGCCTTTTAATGTAACTGTGATGAAGTATGCCTGTGACCGTTGTAAGTGCCGGATATTCCCATCCGTCTTCAGCTTCCATCATCTGCTTGTTAGAAAGATTCACAAGCTCTATGAATTGCGAAGGCCTTTCTCCATAGATCTGTATAAAATCAAGAAGTGTGTTCGAGAACGGGCAGACCGGCAAATAGTTGATATCATCCTCACGTGCACCTTCGAATCCCGGACCTTCGATCTCAGCCATTTCTTCTCCTATCTCACGTAGCCATTCCAGTGCATTCTGAGCCCCGTTCTTGTCCACCATCTTGATAATGCCTATCAAAAAAGCTCTAGATATCATATTCTCAATTCGTATCATTCCACGTACCCCTTTAAGTTCTTAAAATTAAATTTCAGATCCCTTCTCAATTATTTCCCTGATAGCATTGTTCCACCCTATGGGTCCGATCCCTTTCACACGCTTTATATTGGGATCAGTTATGGAAGGATCATGTACATTGCCCGGCTTTTGTACAAGAACGGGCATATCCACAGATTCCAGCATTGGCAGATCATTTAAACTGTCACCCAGACCGATTGTAATAACATCAGTGAACTGCTGCCTGTATATCTTGCTTAGTATCCTGACAGCTTTGCCTTTATCGTTATTTCCGATAATGTGCCAGTATCTGCCACCTCTTGTATGATTGTATCCTGCAGCCCCTATAAGCTCCATCATCCGGGAAGCTTTGTCCTCAGTCTCATCAATTATCCGGAAAACCTCATCATATTCGCGTATCTTTGCAAGTCCTGCAGAGTGAAGATCAAGTCCTGTATCCTTACTTACCTCTTCAGTGGTCATGTTTCCGAAGTTGATCACCTCAATACCGGATATCTGGCAGATCTCAATTAGTGCATCTTTTAATTTTGAATAGCTGGTCCCAAGTTCTATAACATTGTAGCCTCCGAACTTGTGGTCGAATTTAAGGTCAATATCAAAATATCCTTCCGGTATGAAGATACCTCCGCCATTTTCTGATATGAAGGGATGGCGGCAGTCCAGTTCTTCAACATAGACCTCAAGCTCTGCATGTGTTTTGCTGGTACAGAATATCAGTGGTACATGCTCTTGTTTTAGCAGGTTAAGTGCAGGTTTTGCTGCCTCGTATGAATATGTATCATGGTCTATCAGCGTGCCATCAAGGTCCGTGAATACTATATATCTCAAGAAATCGCTCCCCCTACAAGCAGTTAAAAAAACATTGTGCAGTCTATTAATATTTTAATTGACCGATGTCAGTTTTGTATTTCCCGTTCGTATAAAAGTTTATATTAAATGTTCTATATATAGATATTCAACCTATAATACATCCGGAATGTTGGGATGCATCTACATTTGGGGGGATGCATTTCGAGACAGTTTGTTTTCCGGAATATGGATACTTTGTAGACTTATCAGATCTATCGTCTTTGTTGGGGAGTTATATGGATTTTTATCAGGAATACATAACGACAATTCATGATTTTAGTATCGATAAAGAGATGCTTATCAAAAGAATACATGAACTTAAAAGTCGCAGACCCGCGTCACTTATAATTCCTATCTTGTATGAAGAGGTTAACAATCCACCTCTTAAGAACATAATTTCCAATCTTAATGAGTGTACTTGTCTTAATCAGGTCGTTATCGCCCTTGCAGCTGAAAATGCAGAAGAGTATGTTCACGTGGTGGAATTTTTCAAAGAATTGAAAACACCTCACATTGTGGTATGGTGTGATGGTCCCAGGGCTCAGCACATCTTATTCACTATGAAAAAGATGGGGATTGACATTACCTCTTATAAGGGTAAAGGGAAAGACGTCTGGCTGGCCACGGGGATCGCGACTCTCGATTCCTATGCAATTGCCTATCATGATGCTGATATTGTCACATATTCAAAGGATTTCCCTGCAAAATTATTGTACCCTATTGTTGAACCAGAACTTAATTTCTTTTTCAATAAAGGATATTATGCCAGGATAAATCTGGAGAGTAAGACCATGCATGGTCGTGTTTTCAGACTTTTCGTCCGTCCTTTGCTCGATACTTTACAGGCAGATTCAAAGGCAGACATACTTCGATATCTTCTTGCTTTCAGGTACACTCTTGCAGGAGAGTTTGCCATGACCAGTGATCTTGCGATGAACATACGTATCCCTGCTGATTGGGGACTTGAAGTGGGTCTTCTTGCAGAGGTCTACAGAAATGCATCAACTAAGAAAGTCTGTCAGACTGATCTTGGTTATTATGATCACAAGCATCAGGAGGTAGGTTCCAACAGATCAGAAGGCCTTTGCAAAATGGTCGGTGATATCTTCACGACCTTCATGAGGATCACAACAGAATCCACGGATAATATAATTTCACCTTCTTACCTGCATGGTATCCATGTAAAATACAAGCGTCTTGGGCAGGACCTGATACGCAGGTATCATGCTGATGCCCTTTGCAATGGCCTGTGCTATAACAGACATGAAGAGGAGCTATATGTCGATATGTTCGCAAATGTTATCAGGAGATCAGGCGAAGATTACCTTGAACATCCTTCAGATGTACTTATGCCTGACTGGACACGTGCCCTTTCAGCTATGCCGGACCTTCGTGAACAGTTATATGAAGCCTGTCTTGCTGATGAAAAGGAATATTGTAAGGAATGATGAAATATTCACCTAAAAATATCTCTTATTTTGTGAGATGGAGGATATTCACGATTCAAAATTTATGCTTATACTTCCGGATCTCTCTGCCAGGCTCTTTGACAGGAACCCTGCCTCCAGATTGCACATGTGAAGTACTGCACAAGGGATAAGACAAGTAGAGCTGCATTTTGCATCTTTTGCTTTCCTGATTACATAGTTATCATCGATCCCGAATATCTCCATCGTAGGGACTTCCATGTGGGAAAATTCTTTGACCTTTTCACATGGTGTATCGATATCGATGATGACCTTGTCACCTTTCAACTGGCCGGTAATTGTATGGGTAAATCCGCATATTGTCGAATCGACAGTGATCTTTGTCATATTGTTATCTTTCCTTATTTTTTGTTAAGAGACATCTTCTTCTATCATATACTATAAGTTATCCTTAAATAAACCTCAAGAGCATACATATTAAGAACTTCGGACAGGAGCTACCAAAAATGTCACATCCACCTACCTCTTCATTGTTATCTGAAAGATCCATGAACATACCGCCTTTCTATGTAATGGATGTGCTGGAAAGTGCCCAAAAACTGGAACGATCTGGCAGAGATATCGTTCATCTTGAGATCGGCGAGCCTGATTTCCCAACAGCACCTCACATTTGTGATGCAGCAAACCAATCACTTGCATCATGTAATACCCGCTATACCCATAGCCTTGGTCTGCCTGAGCTGAGAAGTGCCATCGTGGATGATTATAACAACCGCTTCGGGCTCGACCTTGTTCCTGAGCAGGTCCTTGTAACGTCCGGGACAAGCCCTGCGTTGATGCTGGTTTTCATGGCATTGCTGGATCAGGGTGACGAGGTCCTTTTGCCAAATCCTCATTATGCATGCTATCCGAATTTTGTCAGTGCTCTTGGCTGTACATCGAACTTTGCATACACCTCCGAAGAGAATGGATTTGGTCTGACACCGGAACTTGTATCCGAGAATCTTAATGCAGATACCAGTTCGATCCTTATCAATAGCCCCTCCAACCCAACTGGTTATGTAATGTCATCAAAGGAGATGCAGGGGATCGCAGAAATTGCAGAAACAAAAGGCAATATCCCGATAATTTCAGATGAGATCTACCAGGGTCTTATCTATGGCGGAAAGGACCACAGCATTCTGGAATACACTGACAATGCCTTTGTCCTCAACGGATTCTCCAAGAAATATTGCATGACAGGCTGGCGTCTTGGATACATGATCGCACCTCTTGACTGCATGAGGGTCCTGCAAAAGCTCCAGCAGAACTTCTTCATCTGTGCCAATAGCTTTGTGCAGGAGGCAGGTATCGCTGCACTTCGTGGCCCTCAGGACCATGTTGATAAAATGGTGGCAACATACGACGAACGCAGGAAATACATGCTTAAGAGGCTGCAGGACATCGGGTTCAAAGTGGGATACGAACCAATGGGTGCTTTCTATGTGCTTGCTGATGCCCATGAGTTTGGGACTGATTCTCTTGAAATGAGCCGTACAATGCTGAATGAAGCAGGCGTGGCCGTCACTCCGGGAATTGATTTTGGTGATGGTGCCGAAGGCTATATCAGATTCTCGTATGCAAACAGTATCGAGAATATTGAAGAGGGGATGAAGAGGCTCGATGCTTTCCTGAATGGATGATCGATGAAGGTCTAATAATTAACTTTAATTTTGTTACAAAAACTGTTCCTTACAAAAATTAGAAATCAGATGTACGCAGATTTCTTATTACAGAGGTGTTTGAGTGGAGAAAGAAGTCAGGCCTTCAATAAAAGTATCAAAAAATGGGCCATATATTGTGAAAGACCTTAAAACACTCAGGAATTCAAAGGGTGTTTTCATCGAGATAAAACCGGTTATGGCACTTTGCAGATGTGGAGGCTCGGCAAATATGCCATTTTGTGATGGAACACATTTAGGGAACGATTTTTCCGGGGAAAAAGAAAAAGACCGTGTTCCCGACAGGGTTGATACTTACGTCGGAAAACATATTACCATTCATCGTAACAGGGATGTGTGTTCTCACGTAGGCCATTGTGTTCGTAATCTACCTTCTGTTTTCAAAAAGGGTGAAGAACCCTGGGCAGATCCGGATGCTGCAGACCCGGAAGAGATAGCAAAACTCATCAGGACCTGTCCTTCTGGCGCATTGAGTTATACTGTTAATGGAAATTTGTATAAGGATTATTCACATGGCCCGGAAATTTTTGTTCTGAAAGATGGACCTTACAATGTTACAGGAGCCAAGCTTGACGATCCTGATGATTTAGTACCTGAAACCCAAGACCATTATGCTCTCTGCAGATGCGGTGAATCCCGAAATAAGCCATTCTGTGACGGCCAGCACTCCAATGCTAAATTTAAGGACAGGAAGAATTGAATCAACAGGTAGAACAGGAATTGGAAACGAAACTACTGAATATTAAAAATAGAAAAATAAATGGAATAAAACTGCTTATTCCATTGAAATTGCTTCGGATGGACAGGAGTCCACACATATACCACATTCAGTACATTTGTCAGCATCTACTACAGCGATGTTGTCGCCGTCCATTGAAATTGCTTCGGCTGGGCAGTCATCTACACATACTCCGCATCCTACACATTCGTCCCTGTTAATTACAGCTACCATTATTATTTTCTCCAATTCAAGTTGGTTTAACTTGCACGATTTGCAAGTTTTACAATACACTCATTAAGTGATGTTCGATAAAAATGTATCGAGTATCAAAAAAGGTTTGCTAAATATCATGCTTATGAAGATGATATGGTGAATGGGAAGGTCAAGTACAGGAAGAAGATCATTGAAATGCCTTATACTGATTGGAAAAAGCTAGGATATTCCAAAGGTACATTGCATTATATGAAACAAAATGCGAAGGGTGATAAGCCTTTTACTCTCAATGCTCATGTGAGGGAAAGATTGGGGATATAGTGGTAAATAGGACATAAATATGATTTTATTCGGATGTGACCTGCTTTTTATGAGCAAGTCACTCCACATATACGCTATTAGAGTTTGTTCTTCTGAAAAATGTAGAACGCATAACCATATTCATCTGGGCGTTCTCTGAAGAGTTTTATCTCTTTTCTGTTAAACTCAAGTATCATTTCTGCCTCAGTGTTTCCTTTATAGTTATCACTGATTTCATCAACTCTTTTTTCCAGATTGTCATAAAACTCGTACCAGACAGAAACTGGCAGTTTAAAGTGATCAATGACATCATATCCTACTGCTGTAATAACTTTTTCAGTATCAGGTATATTCATGATACCAGGATATATTTCCTGCCAGAATTCAACAACTTCTGAAGAAGGTTCATCCGTGAACCATGTATTCTCTGTCACTGCCATATAGCCTCCTTCTTTCAGAAACTGTTTCCAGTAGCTAATTCCTTTCTCAAAACCAAGGATAAAGATGGAGCCTTCTGCCCAGATGACGTCGAATTCTCCTGCTTCGAAAGGCAGTTCATCCATGGAAGCACAAACTGTGGAAATCTTATTGTCAACTCCTTCATTAGCTGCATTTTCCATCAGTTTATCCAGAAATGGCTGGTAAATGTCAGTTGCAGTGATATGGCAGTCGTTGCAGATCTTCGCAAGATGTATTGTCTGCATACCCACACCACAACCAATTTCAAGGATCTTACTGCCTGCAGGAAGGGAAGAAATCAGATTAAAAGCTTTTTCAGTACACTCATTACTACCCGGACCCTGTCTGGGTAATCCATCAAATATTTCAAAAATTGGCGATTCCATTTTTGCACCTATACTCATCATTTATTTTGCTTGATATGGATATGTAATAAAGTCAATATGACCTTTTGACAATTATAATTTTATATGTCCAAGCAGTGATTCTTAATATCACGCAGAATATATAGCAATTTTACTTTACAATAAACTCAGAAGTAGTGAAAAAATGGATAAAAAGTTACTTGCAAACATCGGTTTAAACAAATATGAGAGCTCTGTTTACTGTACGCTTTTGAAAAAAAGAGAGCTGGAAGCAAGCAAATTGTCGCAGTTATCACGAGTTCCCATTGGAAAGATCTATGAGATTTTGAAGGATTTGAACAAGTATGGCCTTGTGGA
Organism: Methanococcoides sp. AM1; assembly: GCF_900774055.1. NCBI lineage: Archaea > Methanobacteriati > Methanobacteriota > Methanomicrobia > Methanosarcinales > Methanosarcinaceae > Methanococcoides > Methanococcoides sp. AM1. The sequence goes on from NZ_CAAGSW010000003.1 coordinate 47,679, forward strand.
GATCCAACCTTCAAGGCCACGAAAATACAGGGCTGTTGATCCGAAAATTGCTTTTGAACTCATGTACAAAAGAAGAGAAGAAGAAGCACTCAATGAGCTCAAACTACTCAAGGAAACATTTGCTGAAATTGAACGGCAACTTTCCAATGGCGATTCTCCAAAGCATGTTGAAACAATATTCTGGCCCGACGAGTTCCATGATAATGAACTAAAAGAGATGGTGAATTCATTTTTTGAGGATATTGAGCATGACATATGTGTTGTTACTCCCCTTAAGTATAAGCCAGGAGTATCAGAACAATATGATGATTCAATATCAATATTCAGCAAAGCTTACTTAAATTTGGCACAACGTGGCATTCATGTTAAAATTCTAGATTCCTACTCTCAACTGTTGCCGTCAATAAAAGAACTTATTAATTCAATAGAAGATGAATCAGTCAAAAGTAATTTTCAGAAATTCATGGAAATAAGAATTTTGGAAACAAAGCATGATTTTGTAATCTTTGATTCAAAGACTATCTTTCTTGATATTGAAGATCAGATTAATATGGGTACTAGTCTCGGTATGACGCAAATTCATGATGAGTCATATACAAAGCGTTTCAAGGCTAAATTCGACGACCTCTGGGCTAAGGGGAAGCGATTCAATTTCACATAAACTGGTCTAGGTTATGAGTTTCTTATTGATGCCTGCTAGTTTGTAACCTCATTGAATTGTTGCATAATAATTTTTGAATAAATTGCAATTTAATTAATGGCCAAATAATTTTCTAAGAGTTCGGTTTTTCAGCCTTACCTATATCCCCGACTTGCTATGCGGAGGGAGAGATTCGAACCTTCTCGTTTTTGTTTAGAATAGTACACCAAGCCTTAAGAATCGGGGTATGTTTTAACCAAAGAGCTTAAACTGCAAAATGGGCTGGAATTAAATTAAGAAAGATCTGAGATCAAATCAAAATCGACAAAAGAAAAAAGAAGCCCGTATGCGACAAACGCATACGAGTAATTAATTTTAGTTCTTATCAACGAACTTCCTGAACAGGCGTGCCTGGAATCCGTGGTATTTTGCAAATCCTTCGGCGTCCTTCTGGTCAATGCTTGTTCCATCAAAGGATACAAGTTCTTCTGAATAAAGTGCAGCCGGGGATGTCCTTGCAAGAATTGTGAGGCTTCCCTTGTACAGTTTCATGGTAACAGTACCGTTGACACGTACCTGTGTCTTGTCAATGAACGCATTCAGGTCATCGTAGAGTGGTTCGTCCACAAGACCGTAGTATGCAAGCTCAGACCACTGTTCATCTACCATTGCCTTGAACTTGAGTTCAGAGCGGGTGAGTACCAGTTTTTCAAGGTCCTTGTGTGCTGCAAGGAGTACGGTTGCTGCAGGGTGCTCGTAGTTCTCACGTGCTTTGAGTCCGAGGACACGGTCTTCGATCATGTCAGTACGTCCGACACCGTGGGTGCCTGCAATGACGTTCATCTTCTCAATGAGCTCAACACCGTCCATCTTCTCACCATCAAGTGATACCGGCACACCGTTCTCGAAACCGATCACGATGGTCTGTGCATCAGGTGCATCTTCAGGTGAAGCTGTCCACTTGTAGATCTCCTCAGGTGGGATGTATCCGGGGTCTTCGAGCTTTCCGCCTTCAATGCTTCTGCTCCAGATGTTCTCGTCAACGCTCCATGGTTTTGCAGTTGTGACACCTACTGGGATGCCATGTTCTTTTGCGTATTCGATCTCCCATTCACGGGTCAGGTTCATCTCTCTCATAGGTGCGATAACATCCATATCAGTGAGCCTGAAAACAGCCTCGAAACGAAGCTGGTCGTTTCCTTTGCCTGTACAACCGTGAGCAAGTGCAACAGCACCTTCCTGCTCTGCGATCTCGACGACCTTCTTGGCGATAAGCGGGCGTGCAATGGATGTTCCCATTACATAGCCTTCGTAGTCACCATTGGCTCTGATAAGAGGGAAGATGTAATCGTTCACGAACTCCTCGCGAACATCAAGGGTGAAATGAAGGTCACTGATCTTCTTTGCCTTCTCTTCTGCCTGTGCGACATCTTCCTTTGGCTGTCCCACATCGACTGCTACGGTTATGACCTCGTCGTATCCGTATTCTTCTTTGAGGAGAGGGATACAGATAGATGTGTCCAGTCCTCCGGAATAAGCAAGTACTACTTTCTTTGACATGTTAATTCGCTTCCTTAATTGATAATTAGTTCCTGACGATCTCTTTGTGATATTCATTGATGGACTTGATGGCAAGGTCTCCTTCCTTCATTGAGACAATAGCATCAGCCGCAGCTTTTGCAGACTGGATCGTGGTGATATACGGCACCTTGAAGTCCACTGCTGCACGGCGGATAGTGTATCCGTCCTTTCGTGACTGCCTTCCTGTTGGCGTGTTCACAATGAGTGCGACCTCATCCCTGCGCATCATATCGATGACATTAGGGCTGCCTTCATGCACTTTCATCACCGCTTCCATATTGATGCCTTTCTCGGCCAAAAAGTTCACAGTACCTTTGGTACCGATGAGCTTAAGCCCTGCATCCTGCATCTTGCGGGCGGTTTCAACAAAAGCTTCCTTGTCGTTCTGTCTGATGGACATGAAAACGTAACCGCTAAGTGGCAGTATATTGTCTGCACTGATCTGTGCCTTGAAGAAAGCACGTCCGAAATCATAGTCAACTCCCATGACCTCTCCGGTACTCTTCATTTCAGGGCTGAGCACAGGGTCTGCACCTGGCAATTTGTCGAATGGAAGTAATACTTCCTTGACGGAGTAATGCTTTACAGCTGTCTCATCAAGTTCTGTATAACCAAGGTCTTCAAGTGTATGTCCGATTATGACCTGGGCAGCTATTTTGGCAAGTGGAACTCCTACAGCTTTTGATACGAATGGGATCGTTCGGCTGGAACGTGGGTTTGCTTCAAGCACATAGACCTTGCCATTCTGCTCTGCCATCTGTATGTTGATAAGTCCCTTAACATTGAGCACAAGTGCGATCTTGCGGGTATAATCACGTACTGTGGCAAGTGTTTCTTCGGAGAGTGAGTATGGCGGGATCACGCATGCAGAGTCGCCGGAGTGTACGCCTGCTTCTTCGATGTGTTCCATGATAGCACCGATAAGCACGTCCTTGCCGTCACAGACAGCATCCACATCGATCTCGATCGCGCCTTCAAGGAAGTCATCGATAAGTATCGGGTGTTCAGGGGATACACGTACTGCTTCTCTCATATAGCGTTCAAGGTCTGACTGCTCATAGACGATCTCCATTGCACGTCCACCGAGAACGTATGATGGCCTGACAAGCACAGGATATCCGATGCGTGTTGCGATCTCAATAGCATCTTCCTGGGATGTTGCATAACCTGCTTCCGGCTGTGCAACGTCAATCTCGCTCATCATCAGGTTGAACTTCTCCCTGTCCTCTGCCATGTCGATGTCTTCCGGAGATGTTCCGAGAATTATCGTATCGATGTCGTCACGACGATCGAGCTCTTTCTGGAGTGGTAATGCAAGGTTGACAGATGTCTGTCCACCGAACTGGACAAGCACTCCGTATGGTTTCTCACGGTCGATAACGTTCATGACGTCCTCGAGTGTCAGAGGCTCAAAGAACAGCTTATCGGATGTATCGTAGTCAGTTGATACCGTCTCAGGGTTATTGTTGATGATATGTGCCTCAAGACCTTCATCACGGATAGCTGTGACAGCGTGGACAGTACAGTAGTCGAACTCGATACCCTGACCAATTCGTATCGGACCTGCACCAAGGATCAGGATCTTCTTCCTGTCGGTTGGCTGGTCTTCGCACATGGTCTCGTAGCATGAATAATAGTAAGGAGTCTCTGCAGCGAACTCTGCAGCACAGGTATCTACCATCTTGTAGGTAGCACTGATGTTCTCACGGCGAAGGTCATTGATCTCCTCGCGGCTCTTGCCTGTGAGTTCTGCGATCCTGTCATCGGTGAATCCCATCTGCTTGGCAGACCTGAGCATCTCAATGTCCGGCTCACCTGCGAAAAGCCTGTTCCCAAGTTCTTTCTCCATCTCGACGATGTTGTTGATCTTTGTTACGAAGAATATATCATAACCTGAGAGTTCCGAGACCTCTTCAACGCTCATACCATTCTTCAATGCATCGAAGATAACGAAAAGCCTCTCACTGGTAGGTGTTTTTAGCAGGGTTTTGGTTTCTGCCTGATCCCATGTCTTGCTTCCGAACTTCATTCCGATATCAAGGGAACGGACTGCTTTCTGGAGTGATTCCTCGATGGTGCGTCCGATGGACATGACCTCACCGGTACTCTTCATAGCGGTTGTCAATGTCTTGTCCGCGGTCACGAACTTGTCGAAAGGCCACCTTGGGATCTTTGTAACTACGTAGTCAATGGTAGGCTCAAAGGATGCAGGTGTCTTCTTTGTGACATCGTTGAGGATCTGGTCCAGTGTCATGCCGATAGCGATCTTAGCCGTTACCCTGGCGATCGGGTAACCTGTTGCCTTTGATGCAAGGGCTGATGATCTTGAAACACGCGGGTTGACCTCTACGATCCTGTATTCACCGTCTTTTGCAGCGAACTGGATGTTACATCCACCTTCAATTCCTAAAGCACGGATGATCTTGATAGCTGCTGTCCTCAGCATCTGGTGTTCGATATCGTTCAGTGTCTGGGATGGTGTTACAACAATGGATTCACCGGTGTGAACTCCCATTGGATCAAGATTCTCCATGTTACAGATAACGATACATGTATCATTGGAGTCACGCATGACCTCGTATTCGAACTCTTTCCAGCCAAGTACGCTCTCTTCGATAAGCACTTGATTGATCCTGCTGCGGCGCAGTCCTCTTTCACTGATCTCGAGAAGCTGTTCTCTTGTGTATGCGATACCGCCACCGGCACCACCAAGGGTGTATGCGGGACGAATGATAAGTGGAAGTCCGAGCTCTTCAATGAGCGCTTCAGCTTCTTTCAGTGTGGAAACTGCCACACTTCTCGGGACCTTTTCCCCAATCTCTTCCATCTTCTTCTTGAAAAGCTCACGGTCCTCGGTGTTCTTGATGGCCTCAAGGGATGTTCCAAGCAGTTCGACATTGAACTTTTCGAAAACTCCCAGATCAGCAAGCTCACTTGTAAGGTTTAGTCCGGTCTGACCACCAATACCTGCAATGATACCGTCGGGGCGTTCCTTCTCGATTATCTTTGCGATTATCTTTGCTTCAAGGGGTTCAATGTAAACAGCATCTGCCATCTCCGGATCTGTCATTATGGTTGCCGGATTGGAGTTTACAAGGACTACTTCATATCCTTCTTCTCTTAATGACCTGCAAGCCTGGCTTCCTGAGAAATCGAATTCTGCTCCCTGTCCGATCATGATCGGTCCGGAGCCTATCAGCAGGATCTTTTTAATATCTGTTCGTTTTGCCATTATATCCTGCCTCCCATAGCTTTCATGACCTTTCCAAAGAATATTTTCTCCGTGTCCCTTGGTCCGGCATGTGCTTCCGGATGGTACTGGACACTGAAGATGTCAAGATCGTTGTGTTCGATACCCTCTACTGTATTATCATTAGTGTTGATCTGTGTAACAGTCACATCTGTATCATCGAATGAGTCACCTTCAACAGCAAATCCGTGATTCTGTGATGTTATGTGGACAATTCCGGATTCCAGATCCTTTACCGGCTGGTTTGCTCCGCGGTGTCCGAATTTGAGCTTGTATGTATCTGCTCCAAGTGCTCTTGAGATGACCTGGTGTCCAAGGCAGATACCTGATATTGGCATTGTTCCTGCCAGATCCTTGACAACATCAATAGCATTCTGTGCATTCTGTGGATCTCCCGGCCCATTGGAAAGGAAAAGCAGATCAGGGTTGTAATCCTCGATCACAGAAGTAGGTGTGTTGGCAGGCACTACTGTAACATCTACGCCTCTTCTCAGAAGACTTAAAGAGATGTTCTTTTTCATACCAAGATCAAAGAGCACAACGTGTTTTTTGTCAGCGGTCTTTACCTGACTTTCTATTGTGTATGGCTCTTTGCAGGTGACCCTGGAAATAAGGTCAAGGGTTGAGATGTCGGGCTGTTCCCTTGCCAGCCTGACAGCTTCTTCACCATCATCGCTGCCGTTTATCAATGCAGCACGCATGGTACCATGTTCTCTGGTACCTATAGTAAGCATACGGGTATCAATTCCGGAAATTCCCGGCTTACCTTCATCTTCCATTAATTTGTAGATATTACGTGTGGAAAGGTGGTGACTTGGAGAAGGACAGGCTTCCCTTACCACAAGACCTTCGGCCTTTACGCCATCTGACTGGAAAGTTTCCTTATTGACACCATAGTTCCCTATCAAAGGGTACGTGAACATTAATATCTGACCAGTATAGGACGGGTCTGTAAGAGACTCCTCATATCCTGTGTACTGGGTAGTAAAAACAAGTTCTCCGCAAACGATACCTTCGGCACCAAAACCAGTACCTTTTAAAATTGTTCCATCTTCTAATCCTATTACTGCAGCCATCATCCGAACCTGCGAATACATGTCATGAATAGGCTATAAGCGTTACGATGGAATCTACAACTTTCAAAACAGATGTAATTGGTAGGACTATTGATTCTAAAATAATAGGGTAATAAAAGCTAATAGAACTAAAAAGAAAATTAAAGGACTGTTCTTACAGTCCTCTCAGGAAGTTCCTGAGGAACATCACTATTATAACGACTGAGAGTGCGAATAGTATAATGAGTGTTCTTAAAGGTGATTCTGTTATAAAGTCTTCCAGATCTTTTATTATGTCTAACTTTTCTTCTTCGATTATCAATTCTTTATCGAGTCCCAGCTCAATTGGTTCATCAGTGTCTGAAAGTGTGATCGTCCAGATATTATAGTCACCACCTTCGTTCGATGAAAATGCTATTTTGTCACCTTCAGGACTCCAGGCAGGGTGTGTCTGAGTCGAATTATCAAATGTTATCTGTTCTATGCCCAGACTATTTGAGTTCATCACCCATATATCGGAATTTCCAGACCTGTCAGATACAAATGCTATCTTTGTGCCATCAGGATTGAAAACAGGATGTGTGTTCACAAAAGTATCATTTCGGAGGATCTCCGGAACCCGGCTAGTGAGGTTTACGGTCCAGAGTTTCCCTTCCAGTGAGTATACGAGCATGTCATTTTCAGGTGACCAGGAAGGTGCCCCTTCATTACTGGATGAATCGGTTATCTGCCTGCTCTCACTACCATCAGGGTTCATTAACCAGATATCATAGTTACCTGAGACCTTGGATAGGTATGCTATCTTTGTTCCGTCAGGACTCATCACTGGTTCTCTTTTATCAGCATTTTGCGTTATCTGTGAGGTGTTGCTTTTGTCCGCAAGCTCTACCACACGTATACTGATGAACTTGGAAGAGAGTGGCTGGACGTGTTCTGTAGCATAATAGATGAATTTTCCGTCCGAACTAAATGAGGGTTCTCCTTCCCATGCAATGGTATCATATACTCTTATCTGTTCAGAGCCGTCTACATTCATGACCCAGATGGCCTGCTCTGAAGAATATGTGATCAGCTTTCCATCAGGACTCCATGCTGGTGTTCTCTGATTGACATCGAAGGTCAGTTGTTCTGTCTCTTCTATTGTTATAGCACCTGCTAAAGCTGTTGATATCAATAGTATCGACGCGATCAATGCAATCTTTAAGACTAATGTACCAGTGTTATTTCTCCCAAGTGTCATAATATCTAACAAATATTATGTATTAATACACTCATTAATCTTTTGTTTCAGGAGTTCACTGAGAACCTTTCCGTCAACCTTTCCACGGAACTCGGCCATGACAATTCCCATGAGGGGACCTACGGCGGCTGGTCCCTTTTCTTTCACAAAGTCCTGTCTTTCTTCCACGATCTTTGCGATAAACTCTTCGATCTGTGATGTATCAATGCCTGTAAGCCCAAGATCTTCCAGACTGTCCCGGATATTGACCTTTGGTTTTTTTGCAACATAGCGGAGTATCTGTTCCATGCCCTCTTTGGCAACATCACCTGAAGAGATGATCTCGAACATCTGTTTGAAGTGGTCGTCGTTGATCTTCGTGACCTCCACACCATCACGCTTGAGTTCCGGGACAAGTCCTGTAAGTGTGGTCACGATAAGAGTTGCAGTGACATTCTTGTCATTGTTGAACCTGCTCATCAATTCCTCGAAAAGCGTCAGGTCCTGTGAATATGCGATCTTCTCTGCAAGTTCCTCGTTGAGTCCGTAATCTTTGCTGAACCTCTTTGCCCTTTCTGTGAGAAGCTCAGGGATCTCGATAGTGTCAAAGTACTCCTTTCTGATCTCCACCTGTGGTACATCTGTCTCCGGGTACATCCTTGATGCACCTGGAAGTGGTCTCATGTATGCGCTGTTACCGTCAGGAAGTGCACGTCTGGTCTCTTCCGGAACGAACTCAAGTGCTTCCTGTGCGCGTATCAGCACACTTTCCATGGCACCTCTTGCCCGTTTCTCTTTGTCTGCCACCATAACGACAGCATCGCCTTCCTTTGCACCGACGAAATCACGCAATGAGGCGACCTCATCTTCGGTTATGCCATAATTAGGCAGCTCATCAGTGTGGAATATGCCACCTACACCTGAGGTCTTTGCACGGTCGGAGAATTCGGTGCCCAGGCGTCTTCCGGGCTGTACTTCCATTCCCACATGACCTGCAAACCCGGGCAGGAGGACTGCCAGTACCTTTCCTTTCTTGAGTGATTTCTTTATGACCTTTGATTCTGTTTCGCTGAACAGGTCGGTTACATCAAAGATCTCATCATGGACGCTTGCATCCCTCTCCAAAAGGGACCTGCGTATCTCAAGCAGGTTAACCTGCCTCTCGGCTTCCCTTTCAACAATCGTTTCGATAAGATCAAGGGCCTGGACACCTTTGACCTCTACGCGTGCTCCTTCTGCAATGGATATGTTAACATCCTGCCTGATGGTCCCAAGACCTCTTTTCACCTTGCCGGTAGATCGGAGTAACATACCGATATTGGCAGCTGTCTCTTTCGCATGGGCTGGTGAGATTATGTCAGGTGCTGTACCGATCTCCACTAGCGGGATTCCAAGCCTGTCAAGTGAATAAAGAATAGAATCGCCTTTGTCCTCTATCTTTTGTGCGGCCTCTTCTTCCACACACAGGACATCAACACCCACGTCTCCTTCGGAAGTGTCGAGATGTCCTCCTCCGGCGAGGAAAGCTGTTCTCTGGAATCCGCTTGTATTTGATCCGTCCACAACTATCTTTCTCATGACATGAAGTTGCTCCACTGGTATCATGTGCAATAGTTTTGCAATTGATAATGCGATGTCAAGTGACTCTTTATTAAGTTCACGAGGTGGTTCCTCATCATTTTCCACAAGGCAGGTGCTGTCGTATGCTTTATATATATATTTCCTGTTGACCTTTGTCTGCTCGAGTGCTGCCCTGTCGGTCTCTCCCATCTCACTTGCAGTAGGTCTCAGGTAACGGAAAAATTCAAAGTTCGACTCATCCGTGTCACGTATCTTAGTAGGGCATTTACAGAAGAGTTTCTCTTTTGAGTTCAACTGCTGATGAATCTCAAGTCCGCATTTTAATCCAAGTTCACGGTAGTCGATCTTTTTGCTCATAGAAGTATCACCAATTGCTCTTTCACGATCTAAGACAACAAAACGTGTTAGGCGTTATAAAAGTATTGTTTGCTATTTATTTACTGGTGTCAGAATATCGCCTTTTACTTGTCTTTAATCATTTTTGATAATGATCTAAAGCTTATCTTAAGACAATATGTGTGTCTGATGGTAAGGCATTTCCTATGGCTGAATACCTAAAGACCTTGTGGATCTTACTTTTCCATGGACCTGTGGATATCTCCTGCATCACCTTTGTTCAGTTTCCTTCTGAACTTTGGATCGGTAAGTACATCCCTGGCTGTTTTCATCCTGTCAAATACTTTTCCCATCATCTCTTCATCGACCTCGGGGAACGCGATGTCCACATGCTCTTTCAATGGCTCGGTTCCAACCTCAAGTGCTCTTGAAAGATCCGGTCGCTTTCTTTCTTTTGTGAGGAGTGAATCAATAGCATCCTTCCACTCTGATGCCCAGGGTGTGTCGGGGATATCAGTATGATTCACTTTGCTGCGTGCAACTTTTATCACATCAACAGGACAGGCATTGACACAGGCTCCACAGTAAGTGCAAAGGTCGTGTACTGCAGCGATGTTCTTTCCGTCCTCCGGGACATACCATAGGTGTGAAGGGCAGATGTTAAAACAGGCATGGCAGCCCTGCGTGTCACATTTCTCAATGTGTTCTTCAACAAGTACCAGCTCACCTTCGAATGGTTTGATCAGATCGACCGCATCATAAGGGCAGACCGCATCGCACCAGCCGCATCGTGTGCATTTATCATCATCGACCGTCACATGTCCTGAGACCACAGGCGGTTCGCAGGGACGTTCTCCTTTTACTCGAATGGCATCTTCGGGACAGATATCCTGGCAGAGCATGCAGTAGTCGCACATGTCCTCGTCAACAATAAGTTGATCAAAAGGCATGGGGTCGGTTGCTGTCGGCTCCTTTTCCAGCATGAGGAAGGCATCACAGAAAGCTGCACATATGCCGCAGAGATTGCATTTATCGGTATCTATCTCGATCTCGCCTTCAGCGTTCTCTTTTAACGGAGCTATCTCTTCCTTTTTCGGGAAGGTATATTCCAGTTCAATGGCATCCTCGGGACATGCTGCTTCACAGAGGGAGCAGGGCACGCATTTCTCGTTCATCTCAACCTTGTATTCCAGTACAGGATAGAGCTCTTCTTCAGGGAAGTCCCCTTCAGTCCTCATTTCCAGCGCTGTTACAGGGCAGAAGTTCACACACATAGAGCAAAATGTGCATTTCTCAAGGTCCATCATCACAGGTGGTGCGTCCATGCCTGTGGCTATTTCCTTGATAGGTCCGAGCTCCAGTGCCTTTGTGGGGCAGATCCTTACACAGATGCCACAGCCAACACATCTCTTGTAATCGTAATCAAGCGTCTTTTCAGACCGATCGGAGGCCAGCTTGTAAAGTACGTGGTTTCCCTGTATGTCCATCTCTCTTGAGACTTCCATGGGCTTCTCTTCATCACTCACTCCTGCACCTCCGGTAATTCGGAGCCAACAGGTCCAAGTTCGGTCAGTTCGTCGACGAAATCCTCTATGGTCTTTGCAAATTTATCTCCTTCTGCTGCGGATATCCATTGCAACTTAAGTCTTGCAGGGTTCAGACCTATCTCATCGAGAACTTCCTTTAGGTTCTCCATCCTGTGTTTTGCATCATGGTTGCCGAGGATGTAGTGACATTCATCAAGGCGGCACCCTGTAACGAGCACTCCGTCAGCACCTCCCTGCAATGCTTCCAGTACGAAATCCGGGTCTACCCGTCCGGCACACATGACCTTGATGATCCTGACGTTTGTCGGATATTGTATCCTTGATGTCCCTGCAAGGTCTGCGGAACCATAGCTGCACCAGTTGCAGAGGAACGCAATGATAAGCGGGAACTCGTCCTTTACCTCAAGGGCTGCTCTGATCTGTGCTATGATCTGCTCATCGGTGCTGTGGGGCATGTTAATGGCATCTGTAGGACATGATGCACTGCATGAACCACATGTCTGGCAGGATATCTCGTCTACCACTGCTTTCCCGTCTATTACTTTGATAGTATTGAAATTGCAGGCACTTTCACATATGCGGCATCCGATACATTTTTCCGGATCGACATGTGCACTGAAGGGGTCGTTCTCAAGCTCTCCCTTTGCCAGCAGGCGGGTGGACCTTGCAGCGGTTGCACTTCCCTGTGCAATAGATGACTGTATTTCCTTTGGTCCTGAAGCACAGCCTGCGATGAAGACACCGTTTATGTGGGCATCCACAGGTCTCATCTTCGGGTGTGCAATGGAGAGGAACCTGTCAGGTCGTTTCGAGAGGTTCAGCATCTTTGCTATCGGGTCTGAGGTAGTGCTGGCTTCGATTCCTGTTGCCAGGACTACGAGATCGTAAGGATCCTCTCGGATGGCACAATCGAGCGTGTCCTCATACCTGAGCTGCATCTGTCCTTGCGGGTCAAGCTGTACTTCGGCTACTTTGCCCCGGATGAAATTAACTCCCATTAACTGTGTGCGTACATAGTATTCCTCATACATCTCACCGGCAGCACGTATGTCAATATAGTGAATGGTAACATCGGTTTCGGGATAGCGCTCCTTTATCATCTGTGCATTTTTCATGGATGACATGCAGCAGACCCGGGAGCAGTAGGGATTACCAACGGTCTCGTCCCTGGAACCGACACACTGGATAAAAGCGACTTTCTTCGGGATCTCATGCGTGGAAGGCACGACCACTTTACCACGTGTTGGTCCTGATGCGTTGAGCAGTCTTTCCAGCTCCATATTGGTCAGGACATCCGGATAGACGCTGTAACCATACTCTTCCTTGCGTTTTGCATCGAATCCCTGGTAACCGGTTGCAACTATCACAGCTCCGACCGTAAACGAGAATTCTTCTTCCTTCAGGTTAAAGTCGATTGCATCTGCCGGGCAGGCTTGTTTGCAAAGTCCGCAACCAACGCAGTATTCATTGTTGATGTAAGCCGACTGCGGGACAGCCTGTGGGATTGGCATGTTGATGGCCTTTGTCTTACCAAGGCCGCTGTCGAATGGATTAGGTATTTCCACCGGGCAGACGTTTGAACATTGATCTATACACCCTTTGCAGCGGTCGACTATGACATACCTGGGATTCTGGACGCCTTTCACAGTAAAATTGCCTACTGAACCGGAGATCCCTGTGATCTCGGAGTAGGTCCGCATCTCAATGTTCGGATGGTTCTGCACATCTGTCATCTTCGGTGCCAGTACACATATTGAGCAGTCATTGGTGGGGAATACTTCGTTAAGCAATGCCATCTTACCGCCGATGGTCGGTTCCTTTTCCACCATGTAGACGTGTGTTCCGGCGTCTGCGAGTGTCAGGGCTGCCTCGATACCTGCAACACCACCACCGATAACAAGGACATCCTTGTTCGCCTTGAACTTGCGGATCTGCAATGGAGCCAGCAGCTTGAGCTTTGCCACGCCCATTTTGATAAGATCAAATGCTTTCTGGGTGGCCATGCTATGGTTGTGCATGTGCACCCACGAGCATTGCTCGCGGATGTTCGCGATCTCCAGAAGATAAGGATTGATCCCTGCTTTTTCGAGGACACGCTTGAAAGTGGTCTCATGGAGCTTTGGAGTGCACGCTGCTACCAATATCCTGTCGATGTTGTTTTCCTTGATGTCCTCGATCAACTGCTCCTGTCCGAAGTCAGAGCACATGAACTGGATGTCCTTTACAAGTGCAACATCCTCCATCTCCTCGATCTTCTTATGCAGTGCATCCATGTTGATGACATTGGCAATGTTCAATCCACAGTGACAGACATATACTCCGATTCGCATGCGGCAAGCTTCCTCTTTAAGGTTGGTTAATTTATGAGGTAATGAATATCTAAATTTGACTATTAATTAGTACTAACATCAATTGGCATCATTTACATTTCTTTCCAATGCCTGTGAGGGTGAACATAGTCCTGATGTCATCTGCAGTAGCAAAGTTCTCATAGGCTTCCTGCGCTTTTTCGGGACTTGGGTGCATCTGGACAAAAACACAATCAAGTTTTCCATCCTCACTGGTTGTAATGATACGCAGTTCATGGTCCCCGACCGGTATCCAGATGATGATTTGCCCCATCTCTTCATTGTAGTTGAGGTCAACTTTGAACTCTTCAAGCTGCTTGCTCTGCTGGACGATTTCAGAACTTTCGTTAGTATCGGTCATGTTACCCAAGTATGCATTACTTATTATTAATGGTTGTGATTCATTCCTGCACATCCCGTGGCCTGCACAAAAAAGCTATATACAACTAATTACATTAAGGGGTTGCACGTCCCGAATCACTTACATGATAACGGTTATTGATGTGCATTATTTGCAACAGGGGCCCGTGGTCTAGTCGGTTATGACATCGCCTTTACACGGCGGGAATCAGGAGTTCGAATCTCCTCGGGCCCACCATGTTCATTTTCTGATGATTTTCGAGATGAAGAGCTTTGATTTTTTGATTCTGGATTTCCAATTGAGGGCTCGTTTATGCTGTCAGTGAGGTGTTGAGCATAGCTCATCACCTCGTTTCGCGCTCCAGAAGTGAGATCTGGGTGTTCAAACAGAAAATATATATTTTAATAGCAAGTTTTTACTATTACTTCAACATTAAATTTATACACATGCTCAAATATTATTGCCCTTTCAAAAGCCACAGTAATTAAGACCAGGAGAAATTAAATGATACCTAACTATAATTACAAACCCGGCATCTATTATCTTTCAACTTTTATCATAACCTATGCTCTCTGGTTTGCAGGAGCATATGTAAGCTTTCAGGATGGCGGGGACGGGTTATATATGCTGCTTATGCTGCCCGGGCTAATGGCACCATTTCTTATCTCAATTGTTATGATCATCGGGTCTAAAAATGTGGATCTTAGAAGAGATTTTGTCAACAGGTTGATCAACATAAGACTTATACAGCCAAAAATTCTCCCTGTATTTATTCTGATAATGCCTCTCTCAGTGCTGGCATCGATCTTTATTTCCCTGTTGTTCGGAGGATCTACGTCACAGTTCCAGCTTGCTGAAGGCTTCTCCTTCTCTACCGGTTTTGTCCCTGTATTATTGTTGCTTTTACTTGCAGCAGGCTTTGAAGAGCTGGGGTGGCGAGGTTATGCCTTTGACAGCTTGCAGAGCCGGCACACATACTTCAAGGCATCGCTTATTTTCAGCATACTGTGGTCACTCTGGCACTTTCCGCTGATGTTTGTCAACAACTCCTATCAGTATGAGATATTCCATGAAAGTGTCTGGTATGGTGCGAACTTCTTTATCAGCATCGTCCCCATGGGAATGATAATCAGCTGGATATGCATAAAGAACAGGAAAAGTATCATGGCTGCAATTGTTTTTCACTTTATAGTGAATATGTCGCAGGAGATCCTGGATATATCCCAGACCACAAAGTGCATTGAAACCGTGGTTCTCATTATTGTGGCTGCTGCTATCATCGCATATGATCGGGAAATGTTCTTTTCCAGAGAACATCTTGCAGAAGGAGCTGACTGAGAGTTCCATGACATTTCATCAGATCAAAAATGGTAACATTCCTCCTTCAAAGTGAATTTTCAAAAGTCGAATCGACTTTTTTGTTCAAGGTAACTATATGTTTCATGTTAGATGATTATCTTTAAGGGGATATTGTGAACATTCGATACAATCGTGTGTGTCCGGCTGAGATAGCAGGCATCTTGGATAACAGAATAAGAAGATGGTTGCAGAAACCCCGGGCTATACTGGAGCCTTATGTCAAAGAAGGGATGACAGTTCTTGATCTTGGATGTGGTCCTGGGTTTTTCTCAATAGAAATAGCCCGAATGGTCGGTAGTTCCGGTCTGGTCATAGCTTCTGACCTGCAGGAGGGGATGCTCCGCAAGCTCAGAAAAAAGATACAGGCTACGGAACTAGAGAAACGTGTAATTCTACACAAATGTGAAGAGGATTTAATTGGTATCTCGGAGAATGTCGATCTCGCAATAGCGTTCTATGTGCTTCATGAGGTTGTAAACCCGGAAAAGACTCTCAATGAGCTGGCTTCCATTGTAAAGACCAACGGGTTCCTGTTCATAGCAGAACCATATATCCATGTTTCATCGAATGAATTTAAAAATACCGTCAGGATGGCTTTAGATAATGGTTTCACAATTGTGGAAAGGCCAAAGATATTTTTCAGTAGAGCAGTTGTTCTAAAAAAGGAATGATAACTATCATTCCCTGTTTTTCACAAGTCTCAGGACATCCGGATGCCGAATCACCTCGCTTCGCACTCCAGAAGCGAGATCTGGCGTGTGCAGAAACGTTATTAGTTTGCAGAAGCGAGGTTGAGCACCTTTATCATTTCGGCAAGAACATCTTGATCATGTAAACCCCCATAACCAGAACTATCAGGCTGAAGACTGCCTGCATAAGTGCCTGATACCTTGGATCGAAAAGGGCAACGATTGCCTCCTGCATACTAAAAAAGAAGGAGAACAGGGCGATGAAGATCAGAGCTACAAGAACGATCACCACTGCCACATTCACGAGTTTTTTGTAAGATTCGTCATTGTTGCTCTTTGCCGTTCTTCCTCTTGTATCCAAGTCCTCCATTGAAGGGTCTTCATCTTCCCTGCTCTTTATGTTAAGCCTGTTTTCTTCCCCTGTCATATTATCCCCTTCATTTTCTATGCTTTTTGCTGCTTAGTATTCCTCTGTTAACGATTCCGGCAACCAGCAGGACAGCTGTGAGCGTCATCAGTATCTGGAATCCGGGCATCGCATCTTCACCTGGTTCCTCTGTTGCTTCATCCTCGACCACTGGTGTACCTTCTTCAACAAGCGGATACGTTTTGGTAACATCTATCTTATAGATCTCATCCAGTTTTATCGGCTCAGGGGTTTCAGACGTAGCAATTTCCCTTCCGTTCTCTTCCACAATTACTGTAAATGTGTACTCGTCGTTCCTTGGGAGAACAAAACGCACGTTTCCCCTGACCCGGCTCGAACTTTTGAGGATCCCGAGTTCGTCACTTTCGGTATATGCTTTGTAAGGGTCAACTCTTGCGGTAACGATCATATTCAGGGATTTTGAATCCCCTCCCTCGTTATAGATACCGGGAGAGATATCTACCACTGCCTCTCTATCCGAGTTCACGAATTTGGTGATCACAAGGTTCATGTCAGTAAGCTTAATGTTAGCCGGCTGGTCAGCAGAAGGCTTTTCTTTCACGGTAACGAACGTATTCCTTGCATCCAGAAGACTGTCATCCTCAAAAAGCTGAACTTCGATCATATACTCCCCGGGCTCCGGAACTTCAAGAGATGCACTATTGTAAGCCATAGATTTGGCTTTGACATAGCCCATGTCCAGATTCTTTTCGGCAACTGTCAGCTGCGTGCTTTGGTCAATTACCTTGACCTTTACAGAAAGCATCGAACTGTCGGAACTCCGGTCATTTCTGATATATGGAGTTACTGTCATGAGAGAACCTTCTTCCTGGGGAGTGGACATCACATCGATGTCCTGGATGAATACCTCATCATACTCCCTATAAAGGTCTCCCGGAGTATCAATGCAGCCGGAAAACGATGTCAAGATCAAGCTGATGCCAATAAAAAATAAAAAGAGAGATCTTTTCGATCCTAAAATCTCTAATCCCATGGCGATCAAACCTGTTTTAAAGTTTTACTTTGAGTACAAGGGACTGGGAATCAATAAGATAATCTCCCTGCATCAGCCTTATGTACACATCAGTTTCCCCGTTAGGAGCATCGTCAAGGACCGGGATCTCAACACCACGGGTATAGGAGGTACCACCCCTTGCCATGGCCTGGGTTATGTTGAAACTTCCATTGCCTCCGATAAGCTCGTTCTCAATATCAACAAGTACAATCAGGCTATCTGCAGCGATCGTGGTCTGTCCGTTGTTTTTAACTGAGAACTTTATAGTAACATTTTCACCCTTTTCAGCTTCCCAGCTGGAAACCGGTGGAGTTGCAAGCAGATTATCTATATCTTCTACAAAACCCACGAATTGCAGTGATGCATCCGGAAGGACAACGGTCTGGACCGGAATGTTCTTTGTCTGGATCACTGGTTTTTCTTCTTCATCAAGACCTGATGCGTATGATATGGTCAACATCGTAGTATCTTCAACAGAATCAAATGCAGGAGCCTGGATCCTGGCACTAATAGTGGCTTTCTTAGTTGCAGGAATGTTTATGTCTGAGCTGTCTCCGAGGATCGTAAATGGCCCAAAAGAACTCACTCTTACGGAATCAATTGGCTGACTGGTATTGTTGTTGAGCACCAGCACGGATATGTCCTGTTCCTGAAATTCCTTCATAACTATCGGTTTTGTACTCAGGATCAGATCTTCAGACCCTACAGGCGCAATGGTTGCCGTAGATACACAACCAGACGCAAGGATCGCTAAAACGATTATTATAATACCTATATTTTTATTCATAGTACATCCTCTTAGAAATTTATTATATGTGAGGAAATTAATCTGCAATGTATATAAATGTTATCAGTTATCGACTGGTTTGGGTTTTGTACTACGTTTTAACATTCCAGAAGCGTTATCTGGGGTTGATGGGATATCGGTTTTGAATATACTATTTTTATGTCACCAATGCGTTTGACTCAAACAAATTAATTTGAATTTCTATTTAAGGGGAGTTCAGTACTTTGGATCAACCTGAAATCTGAGCTATAAGAAATGATGTAAGTGGCTGTGGTATTTTTATATATGAAATTCTATTCAAATTTCATGAAATTAAGAATTGATATAATTCTGACGTTGATTCTCGTAACTCTTGTATTTTCTGGTTGCATTGGAATTGAGGGTGGTAGTTCAATTCAAGAATCTTCAGAAGTTTCGATCAATTCATCATCCTTAGGTTCTTCATTATCTATTAACGATCCACTCCTGTTTGAGCACATATCAAACGAAGATAAGGTACATGGGAAAAACAGAACTTCTGATACTGCCGAGTTCTCGATCGTTGAAACTCCTGTAAAATATGCCTATGTTAATGGTATTGAAATTGGGTATCGGGAATTTGGCTCAGGGCAACCTCTCTTGATGATAACGCCATTTGCTTCTACAATGGACATGTGTAATGCGACCTTTGTCGAGAAACTATCTGGAAGTTACAGGGTTATCATCTTTGATAATAGGGGAATGGGATATTCATCGGACAATAATGAACAATTCTCTATATCTCTGCTTGTCAACGATACTGCAGGCCTGATGGATGTGCTTGAACTGGATTCTGCACATATATTTGGTACTTCCATGGGAGCGGTGATCGCTCAGGAATTGGCTCTTGAACACTCTGGGAGGGTGGGCTGCTTGATCCTTTCATCGGCAACCTATAGTATCGATGTTCCTCAGACTGAGATACTGAGGGACAGACTTCAATATCGGGCTTTCGATCCTGAAACCGACCCAGTGCTCAGAAAGTACGCCGAAGGAAATCTGGAGTGGAATGGTACATATGAGCGACTGCCTGAGATTCAAAACAAAATGATACTTCTCACAGGTAATGAAGACATTCTCACACCTCCGGGACTTTCCATTATGATCGCGGAACAGGTTCCTGATGCTAAGTTTGTCCTATTTGAAGACGTGGGGCATTTGGGAGAGCAATATCTTCCCGAAGAATACGCAGATACTATCCTGTGCTTCCTGGCATCAGAGTGATTGGGTAAAGTGCACAGTTTCGGGTCCAATGTTGATATTCTTTATCAGCACAAAGCTCTTTTCGGTGCACTCCGGAGCAAACTCGTCAATGCATTCTTTGCATACAAATCCTGAAAGCTCGTAAAGCACCCTGTTCGGTTTCCTTCCTTTGTTTGTCAGATTTCATTCTATGCAAAGTGGTTTTTTGTAAGTAATTATTTTTTCGATTAGTTTCTTTTTTTCCAGCTGACTAATTTGTCTTACCTGATCTTACTACTGAGTATGGGATTTCTAAATCATCGAAGAAACAATATTATATAGTATTCAATGAACCTTTATTGTGTACTTAAAAGAGGTATCATAATGCCATCAAAAGAGGATCTTCTTAGAGATGCATACGAATCATTTGTGGAAATTGATGAAAAAGGGGTCATCGAGGTCATTGAAAAGTGGTTTGAAAGTGACTATGATGTGAAGGACCTTTTAGACAGTTTCGTTGAAGCTCTTACTGAAATTGGGAGAAGGTTTGATGAAAAAGAATATTTCCTTGCCCAATTGATGAATTCAACTTCTCTTCTTGACAAAGCAAACAAGATCATGGCTGAAAAGTTGGCTAAAAGTGGGATAAAAGTCGAAAGCAAGGGCATTGTTGTTATAGGCACTGTCAAGAATGATACGCATGATCTGGGGAAGAACATTGCATCGAGTATGCTACGAATTGCAGGTTTTAAGGTGATCGACCTTGGTAAGGACCGATATGCATCAGAGTTTGTCGATGCAGCAATTGAGAATAAAGCTACCATCATTGCAGCATCCTCTATGACAAGCACGACAATGAACAATCTCAAAGATCTAATCGATCTATTAAAAGAAAAGGGAATTCGGGATGATATAAAAGTGATGATCAGTGGAGCTCCCGTTACACAGAATTATGCTGACAAGATCGGTGCTGATGCCTTTGTCAGGACTGCCACAGAGGCTGTGGAGGCTGCTGAAATTCTGATAAGATGTCATAAGAAATGACCGATCACTGTATTTCGATAGCGTTTTCCGATCGGGTTGCAATTTGTATTTGTGGATGTGGAAATAGCAATCCTTGAAATTAAAAATGAGGTTTAGATCCATGCTTTTCTACTTTTAAGATCAATATTGCTAGCTTTGGATGCTAACGATCAGTAAAAGGTTAAAAGTTCAGACCGACCTCTGAACTTTCTCGAACTCATCCTGAATTTCCTGTTCCGGCTCCTCACCAAATCTGGTGACCAGCAAGATAGCAATGCTGGAAAGCACGAATCCCGGTACGATCTCATATAGGTCAAAGATACCACCTGAGAGCTGTTTCCAGACGATGACCG
Source organism: Methanococcoides sp. AM1 (assembly GCF_900774055.1). Lineage (NCBI taxonomy): Archaea > Methanobacteriati > Methanobacteriota > Methanomicrobia > Methanosarcinales > Methanosarcinaceae > Methanococcoides > Methanococcoides sp. AM1. The sequence goes on from NZ_CAAGSW010000003.1 coordinate 68,450, forward strand.
TGAACCCTCCAATGAGCATTCCTGCAAGGGCTGCATTCCTTGTCATTTTCTTTGAGAACAGGGAGAAGATGATGGCAGGTCCGAAAGCTGCACCGAATCCGGCCCATGCGTAGGCCACAAGATCAAGGACCGAGCTTTCCGGGTCTAGTGCGAAGTAGTAGGCGAGCAGGGAGATGCCGATAACCGTGAAACGCCCCATCCAGACAAGTTCCCTCTGGCTGGCATCTGACTTGAAGAGCAATGTGTAGATATCCTCTGTAAAGGCAGAGGCTGCCACCAGCAACTGTGAGTCCGCTGTGCTCATTATGGCTGCCAGGATCGCTGCCAGCATTATTCCTGCAACTACCGGGTGGAAGAGGCTGTTGATCATAACCATGAAAACGGTCTCGCTTGTAGCTCCTGCAAGGAACTCGGGAACAAAGGCTCTTCCCACAAGACCTACGATCACTGCGAATGCGAGGGAGATGGTGACCCATGACATTGCGATTGCACGTGATTGCTTTATCTCCTCCGGGTTGCCGATCGCCATAAAACGTACAAGAATGTGTGGCTGTCCGAAATAGCCGAATCCCCATGCCATAAGGGAAACAACTGCCATCAGTGAGATCACACTTCCGTCTGAACCTGTAAAGGGACTCAGGAGACCTGGGTCGATGGTTCTTATTATGTCGGTGGTCGAAGAGATCCCTCCGAGTCCGTTCATGGCTGTAAGAGGTACCAGGGTAATGGCAAGGATCATAAGCAAGCCCTGGAAGAAGTCTGTCCAGCAGACTGCCATGAATCCTCCCATGAAAGTGTATGAGATGATAACAAGAACTCCGATGGTAAGTGCTGTGATATACTCGACCCCGAAGACCGTGCTGAAAAGCTTACCTCCTGCAACGAAACCGGAGGATGTGTAGAATAGGAAGAATATCAGGATGAACAGGGCTGAGATCGTTCTCAGGAGCTTGCTTTTATCCCGGAAACGATTCTCGAAATAAACCGGGAGCGTGAGGGCATCGCCTGCTTCCATTGTGTATTTACGAAGCCTCTTAGCAACGAACTTCCAGTTAAGATATGTTCCGATACCCAGACCAAGTGCGATCCATATTGCTTCCATTCCTGCAAGGTATGCATAACCGGGTAATCCCAGAAGCAGCCAGCCACTCATATCTGATGCCTGAGAACTTAAAGCGGTTACCCATTTGTTCAGTTTTCTGCCACCAAGGATATAGTCAGACAGGTTCTCGGTCCTTCTGTAGTAGTAAAAACCGATCGTCAGCATAAAAAGCAGGTATAATATGATTATGATCGCAACACTCTGGTTTCCGGATATAATTTCCATGAATATATGATCTCCTGTGGACATTGTCAAATTAATTTGTTTTGGATACAGGGTTTTTAGTTATTAATGTTATGATTTTATACAAACCTTCAATATCTTTGAATAACCTCGTTTTTTTGGAAATTACTATGCTGATTTCATAGATCAAAGAGTCATACCTATCCAAAAGCTATTTACACCAGTAGCATGTCTGACGCAATCAACCGGCTACATTTAAAAAATTGGTACCCGGTGATGGAGCCCGTGGAAATTAACGCATCAGTCATCTGATTTGCTGGATCTGGTCTTTGATAGCCACAGGTTTAGTCCATGTATCCTGAGTCATTTCTATGTCTGTATGATGCTTTTTTCGATCTCGTGTTTCATAAATCAAAAAATGAATCGATTTAAAGACTTGATCTAATGACAACTGAACATAAAATAAAAAAATACTTTGAAGAATCGTTTTTGAGCGACCTTAAAGCAGGTTTCATTACTGCGGTCGTAGCACTTCCGCTTGCAATTGCATTTGCACTGGCATCCGGGGTAGAACCTGTAATGGGACTTTATACTGCAATAATTGCAGGTGCCCTTGTCTCCTCTTTTGGCGGTTCACGTTATTCCATATCAGGACCTACAGGCGCCATGACCGTTATCATTCTCTCAACGGTCAATACTCATGGTGTGGAAGGTTTGTTGCTTGCAGGATGCTTAGCGGGTATCTTCCAGATACTGTTCGGTATAATGAACCTGGGTAAAGTGGTGAAGTATATCCCATTGCCTGTGATCTCCGGTTTTACAAGTGGTATCGGTGTGATCATCCTGATCGGCCAGCTGTCCAATTCCTTTGGTCTTGTTCTGCCTGCACGTGAGCATGTCTGGGAAACCGTTTATGATGTATTTGCAGCTCTTGGAATGGCAAACACAACAGCCGTCCTCCTCTTTGGTGGGACCATTGTCCTGATGTTATTGCTTCCAAGGATACTGTCCGGGTCAAGATACCTGAACAACGTCCCGGCATCCATTGTGACTCTGATCATTTCTGTGGTTCTTACGTATTACTTCCATCTTGAGGTTCCCATAGTAGGAGACATTCCCGGGAATATTCCACAGTTTCACATGCTGAACTTTGATCTTGAGCTCCTATATGCTGTTCTTCCTGCTGCCTTTACAATAGCTTTGCTGGGGACCATAGAATCGCTTCTATGCGCTGTGGTTTGCGATGCAATGACAACTACGAAGCATAACAGTAACAGAGAACTCATCGGTCAGGGTATCGCAAACGTGCTTCTTCCTTTCTTTGCAGGCATTCCTGCAACAGCAGCAATCGCAAGAAGTGCAGTGAATATCAGGGAAGGTGCCAGGACACGTATGTCCGGAATAATACACTCTCTTATATTATTTGCTATTCTCATATTCTTCGGACCAATTGCAAGGTACATACCAAAGGCATATCTTGCAGGTATCCTGATACTGGTCTCTATAAAAATGATCAACATCGAAGAGATCAGGACCACCATGAGGATCAGCAAGATGGATACCTTCGTCCTGCTTTCGACCTTTGCACTGACCGTGCTGACTGATCTTGTATTTGCCATTCAAGCTGGTATGTTCCTTTCCATAATCCTTCTGTTCATAAGGCTGACAAATATGATCGATATTCATACAATGGAGAACTATGACCCATCAGAAGGTATCAATGCTACGATCCTTTCTGATCCATATCTCCACGATAACGTAGCCGTATACACGATCAATGGTCCGTTCTTCTTTGGAGCGATGAACGTATTCGAGCACAAGGTCGATGAACAGATCAATATGAGAAAGAAGCATGTCGTGATAAGAATGCGTTATGTTCCTTTTATCGATACCACGGGTATAGAAAGGCTGAAAAGCTTTATTCTAAACCGTAATAAGTTGGGGGACCATGTCTATCTCACAAGCGTTCAGCCGGAAGTAATGACTGCTATCAACTCTGATACGGCTCTTAGTGAAATGGTAAAGGAAAATGAGGTACTTATATTCCAGAGGACGCAGGAAGCTCTTGTTTATCTGAGTTCCTCCGGGGAAGGTGGAAGATAAGCTTCCACCTGATCATTTGAAGATGATTATGACCTTGACATCCTGATTCAAATCCTCATCCAATGTTAGGATATTATGGTGAAATAAGGAGTATGCTCTCCTTATTCTGCCTGTTTTTTTATTGATCAGGCATTCTCGGATCTTCGAAAAGCTTTTACTTGTAACTGTATTTATGCAGGGTCTTCAAGATCAATAGGTTCTTTTTCCGATTATTTAATAACTTTAATATAATATAATAACTAAAAATCTATACTTCCAAAAAAGGAGTATAGAAATGTTACAAAAAACAATCCTGATCTTATTTTTAGCAATATTCCTGGTATCTTCCGGCTGTACGGATTCCACTGAAGACCTTGCAGGGTCTGTGGATGAGATCGCTACGGCTGCAGCAGAGGTATCAGGTGCAATAGAAGAGATAGAGGCCGAGTTGAACGATTTAGATGAAGTTAATGAACCTGTGGTAAGTGTTCCATCTGATATCGATGATACGGATCATGTGGATAATACTACAGCAACACCTGCACTTGAGGGTTCAGCATCCGATTCGGAAGATCTTCGGATAGGGGCTTTCAATATACAGGTTTTCGGTGTGACAAAGGCATCAAAACCTGATGTCATGATGGTGCTTGCAGATATCGTTCGCACATATGATATCATAGCTATTCAGGAGATCCGTGATTCCTCGCAGACTGCGCTTCCTGAACTTGTGGATCTTGTGAACAGTGATGGAGCACAATACGATTATGTTGTAAGTGAGAGGCTTGGAAGAACTTCCAGTAAGGAGCAGTATGCCTATATCTATGACTCCACCACAGTTGCAGTAACAGGCACACCTGAAACATATCCTGAGCCTGATGGCACGGATCCGTTCCACAGACAGCCTTATATCAGCTCTTTCAGTGCAGTGGATGGTGATTATGATGTGGTGCTCATGGTAATCCACACCGATCCGGACGAGGCTACAGAAGAGATCAATGCTCTTGACGATGTCCTTGAATATGCACAGATGTCCTATCCTGATGAAGGGGACTTCGTTATTATGGGTGACTTCAACGCTGATGGTAACTACTTTGATGAGGACTCTACCAGTGATCTTGATAGCTACTTCTGGCTTATCGATGATAGCCTGGATACTACCACAAAGAGTACTGACTATACTTACGATAGGATAGTTCTGACCGATGTTTCCGACCTTAGCGGTGAGAATGGAGTGTTCAGGTATGATCTTGAATACGGTCTCTCCGAAGAAATGACAGTTGCTGTGTCAGACCACTATCCGGTCTATATGGAGGTCAGCTGCTACGGTGATATCGATCTGTGAGATCCAGTGCTAAAAACCACAGGCTGATGCTATGGGATATACGATAAATGAAAATAGAAATACAAAAATAATAACTGATAAAAGCAGGCAAAAGGCTGGACCAATATCTTAAATGATATGCTTTACCATCCTTTTCTTTTTAATTTTAATTCTATAATAAGCTCAAAAGATCCAGCTATAGGTCCAATAAACTACCAATTCGGTATATATTGGTAGTTTTTGGTAGTTGATCTTCTTTGAAAGTTATTCTTACACAGTAAGGTAATTCATGATCATGCCTACGATGATCAGGACAACTGCACCCACGATCCAGAACTTGATGATCTCACCCATTGGTAATTTCATTGCTACTGGTTCCGGAATACTGCATTGTGGCATTGCCTGTGGAACCGCAGCCGGACTTGAAGTGACCGGTGTAGGTCTGGCAGCTGATGCTTGTGCAACTGGCTGGCGTGCAGTCTGTTCTCTCACAGGTGTAGCTGCCTTCTGCTCAGTCTGTTTTTTAACAACAACTGGTTCAGGTTTTGTTCTTGTGGGAGCTTCTTCCGGAACACTGGCTGGTGTTGTTGGACTAGCTGGCTGATCTTCAGTTTCGTTTAGTTCTTCTACAACGACATTTGTTTCCTGCTGGGAGAATGATGCTGCATTTGTGGTGAAGTTCTCTTCTTCCTTTTTAGCTTCATTTTCTTTTGCTATCTCAAAAATAGCCCACTTCTCGTTGTTAGAACTGGGTATCTCAATACCCTGGTCGTTTTCATTCAAAGAAGTATCAAAGCTCATACTTCCATTACTTTCAGGTGTTGAGAATGTGTTTTCCTCCACGAACTGTTCTTCCTCTTCTAGGGCCATAGTATCTGAGGTAAAACTACTGGAACCAAATGCATCGTTTTCGTTGTAGGTTCCGGGTTCTTGGGTGAACATACCGGTTGAGCCTTCAATGTCATCTGCTCTTGCACGGCTTCCCATGGCAGCATCGATCATGCCAAGCTCTTCCTGTGCATTAGCCAGATGCCTTAATGCCTGTACGTTTTCCGGCTCTATTAAGAGGCATTTTGTAAAGTACTGCACTTTTTTATCCAGGCTTTTTGTTTGCAGACCAAGGTCGAACCAGTTCTTAGCGCTCTGGTCTTTTTGTTTATCCTTTAGCTTATCAATAAAATCCATCTGATTACCTCTATAAGAGCAGCCCTCATGTCATCTCCACAGTTCATCTGCGGAAAGACCTGCCCATTATAATAATATTTGAAAGCTATAAATATATGTGCCTTAATGGAAGTTGATATTTGGTTCACTTTAGTCTAAAAATAAGATGAGTAGCCCAGTTTCAAAATAAATACAAGCAATACAAACAAATATTAAGCCGAAGAAATTAATATAATATCCATAACAGGCACAGCACCTGTGTCGGGAGATCTCTTGTGTTCGAGTTAAGCATAGCAATGCGTCATATAAACTCACGCCGGCGGCATACTCTGTTCTCTCTTATCGCCGTTGCACTGGCAGTTGCTACTATAGTTGTCCTCATGTCAATGATGTCAGGGGTTCAGGAAGAACTTATCGAGATAACCATAGAGAATGCTCCGCATATTGTCGTTAGTTCGCAATCAGGTGCTGAAGATGATCTCCATTTGTATAATCATCTAATGTATCTCATTTTGCAGAAAGAGGGGGTCGTTGCAGTGTCGCCTTATCTTTCAGGTCAGGCGGCGTTGAAATATAAGGACAATGCAGAAGGTGTCTTGCTCAAAGGTATAGAACCACATGCTGAAGAGTTGGTAATGCGAGTGGGTGACGACATTGTCTCAGGCAGTTTTGCAGACCTTGCACTTACAGGACATGGCATTGTCCTTGGTGATGAACTTGCAGACAACCTCGAAGTGCGTGTTGGTGACAACATCGAAGCTGTTTATCCGGGTTCATCTACAAGATCTTTCAAAGTTGTCGGCATTATCAACACAGGAACCGCCAGTGACGAAAGCTTAGCATATGCAAGGCTTGGAACGCTACAGGATCTCTTCCGAAAGAACGGGGTTGTTACCTCTATAGGTGTAAGGGTGCTCGATCCTTATCAGGCAGAGGCTATAGCAACCTTGATCGAGGACGAAACCGGGGTCGATGCGGTTAGCTGGACAGAGGCTAACAAGGATATCCTTGATCTGCTTAATACTCAGATGGTGTTTGTGTGGATATTCTATGGTCTTATCTATGTGATCGCAGGTTTTGGTATTGCCAATACCCTTATCACAGTAGTGATGGACAAGAAAAAAGAGATCGGTATGCTTAAAGCAATGGGTGTTTCCAGAAAAAGCATAACGTCTATCTTCCTTTTTGAGTCAGCTTTTCTTGGAGCATCCGGCGTAGTAGTGGGATGTGTAATTGGATATCTTGCATCTGTAGCAATTGGATCTTATGAGCTTGAGCTTCCAAGTGAGATGTATCTTGGCCTGACCACAATGCCAGTAAAAATAGAAGCTATCAATTTCGTTTATGCTGCAGGCTTTGCTTTTATCCTGAACCTCATTGCAGGAGTTTATCCTGCAAGACGCGCTTCGAAACTTGATCCCGTGGAAGCAATTGAGAATGACTGACCTTGCTTGTTGAAGTTGCGATTACCTTATCGGAACATATATTTGGTGATCTGTTTTTTGTGTCACGGGTCAATGCTTCTCACAAGATGTTCGTGATACCTGATATGTAAGGGATCATGCGGAAGAACATTGAACCTGAAAATATCAGTATGAACCAGATAAATGGTTCTCCGGCTGCAAAGAGGTAATTTTTGTGGTCATTTCTTGATTTGTTGACCTTTTGGAGATAGTTCTGGGAATAGAACATTACTGGTACGATCATCAGTGCCACAGGTGGAAGAACCTGTATGTATGTTTCATAAATAAGCAATATAACTGTAATGAAATTAATGGCGATCAGTGTCAAAAGCCCTTTCTTATACCCATATATTGCAGGTAATGTCCGAAGTCCTTTCTTTTTATCTCCTTCGATGTCCCTTATATCAAAAAGGATCTGGATGCCGGTCATTCTCAGGAATACAAAAGCGGACATGATCAAAGCTTCTGTTGTTATGGGATATGAATAGTACATGAACATGACGTACACAAGTATTGCCCAGACCAGTGACACAAAGATGTTCTTGAATGCTGTTATCTTTTTTGTAATGGCCTTAAAGTATGCCTGGTATGTCAATCCGAGGATCAGAATAGCAAATCCGATTAGCATATTCGGTATGTCACTATATAGTACGTAAATGAAAGCTATGGAAATAATGGACCCATATAAAATTAAGGCTAGGGTTCTTGAATTATTTTCCCGGAAATATTCTGCACGTTTTGAATTTGTTTTATGGTCATCTTCTGTTCCATTAAAATAATCGTAGAGGTAGATTATGTAGAACATAAGATAGATTATGATCAGGAAATCCCATGTGACAGGGATCACGAAAAGGATCGAACACATGAATGCTACACATATAGCACCAAAAGCAAAGATATGCCCTCCGTATATGAAGTCACGCCATAGTTCTCCTATTATACTGAAAGTTCCGCTATAATATCTGTCACTCTCTGTTATACTATGTGAAATACTCATGTTTCCTCTATAAAAAAATGATAAATGTTCATAGGACAATATCCCATGTTCATCAGATAAGTTTTATGTTAACAAAAATATAATTCATGGCGTTATAATATGAAAAACATGGACTCACCATAAGCTTTTTATAAATATCTAAAAGCAGCACATTTCCAGTTTCATCTTTTTTATTGGGATGTTGATAGGAAATAATTTAAAGATTGAATTCAATCACACCTGAAAAGGTGATCATCTCATGAAATACTGGCAGCCAAAATTTGAAACCATGAAGCACGATGAACTTCGGGAACTGCAATTGAATCGTTTGAAGAAAACGGCTGCAGCAGTCTATGATAATGTTTCTTTCTACAGGGAGAAGTTCGATGCTTTGGGTATAACTCCTGATGATATCAAGTCCGTGGATGACATTAAAAAACTGCCTATGACCCGAAAAACGGATCTGCGTGACAATTATCCATTCGGTCTTTTTGCTGTCCCAAAGAAGGACATCGTTCGTATCCATGCATCATCCGGTACAAGCGGTAAACCTACTGTGGTCGGATATACTGCCAATGATATCAACATCTGGGCAGACATGATGGCACGCAACTTCACAATGGTTGGTCTTGATGCTACTGATACTTTCCAGAATGCTGTTAACTACGGTCTTTTCACCGGTGGTCTTGGCTTCCACTACGGTATTGAGAGACTGGGTGCCATGGCAGTTCCAAGCGGAACAGGAAACACTGTCCGCCAGATCGAGATGATGGAGGATTTTGATGTTACTGCTATCCACTGTACCCCTTCCTATGGCCTTTACCTTGCGGAAACTGTCCGGGAAATGGGTGTCATTGACAAATTATCATTACGTGTTGGCTGTTTCGGTGCAGAACCGTGGTCTTCCAGCACAAGAAAAGAACTTGAATCTGCTTTTAACATAAAGGCATACGATTCTTACGGTCTTTCTGAAATGATGGGGCCCGGCATCGGTTTTGAATGTCAGGAACAAGATGGTCTTCACATCTGGAGTGATCACTACATTGTAGAGATCCTTGATGAGAATGGCGAAGAGGTTGCAGAAGGAGATAAAGGAGTTATTGTGCTTACCTCACTTACTAAGGAAGCGCTACCGGTTATCAGGTATTATACCGGAGATATTGCCAGGCGTCTGAAAAGTGAGTGTGCCTGTGGACGTACCACTGATCGTATTTCAAGGATCCTTGGAAGAGCAGATGATATGCTCATTGTAAGAGGAATCAATGTCTTTCCATCCCAGATAGAAGATGTACTTGTCAGGGTCGAAAAGATCACTGACCAGTTCGAGATATATCTTGACAGGAACAAGAAGAAGCTGGATGAGATCACTGTAAGGGTCGAACTTGATGAAGATGCTTTCACCGGTGAGATCGGGGACCTTGCAATAGTAAAGAAGGTTGTTGAAGGCGAACTCAAGAGCGTCCTTAATATCAGGGCCAATGTGGAACTTGTGGAAAAGGGTACTATTCCCAGAAGCACAGGTAAAGCCAAGAGAGTCTTTGACAGAAGGGAAGCTATCTAAATCCTTCATTTATTTCATATTATTTCAGAGGCTAAACTATGCCACATGTTATGGAGATCCTTGGGAAAACAAGGGTTGTTGTTGAGGATGGAAAGGTTGTCGAGGTTGGCGAGCCACAGCTTAAGTGGTGTCCTCTTTTTGAAAAGGCAAGAGGTATCAAAGAGATCACGTGTGAGGCTGTAAAGGAGAACATGGAGTTTCGCATAAGGGACTTCGGTCTTTTCACTGAGGACCGTAAACTTGAGATGGATGTCTTTGTGGGATTCGGTGCTTCAGAAGTGATGATGACCGGCCTGAACCGTGACATGCTGGATACTACAATAACCGTGTGCGATGGAGCAGGAACTGTAATTACGAACAATCCAACTCTTGTTCAGGGAATGGGTGCAAGGATATCAGGTCTTATAGAGACCGAACCCATTGACAAGGTGATCAACGGTATTGAGGAAAGGGGTGGCATCGTGCTCGATCCTTCAAGTGCAAAGATCGACCCTCTGGGTGGTGTTCTGAAAGCCAGTGATCTTGGCTTCAAGAGGATCGCAGTTACTGTGGTTGACCCTGCTACTGCAAGAGCCCTTCGTGAGATCGAGGAAGAAAATGACCTTGAGCTTATGATAATCGGTGCACATACAACTGGCCTTGGCAGGGAAGAAGCTCTCGAGATCATCAAGTATCTCGATATTATAACTTCCTGTGCTTCAAAGAACATAAGGGATTCAATAAAACCTCTGGTACAGGTAGGAACTGCTGTGCCTTTATTTGGACTTACTCAAAAAGGAAAGGAACTGCTGCTTGAGCGTGCCAAGGAAGTTGAAAGTCCGATCCTTGTGAACACAATGCCATTACCAATGCTTCCTGAAAAGAAGCAGCCGAAAGATCTTGTCTGATCTTCTCGGCAAAATATTTTTTATGATCCTTAACGACCACTTGTGAAACGAATGGCAAAAAAGGACAAATGTAAGATATCGGGTTTCGATATCACATATCATAAGTTGTTATTTTCTCTTCCTTTGCATCAGAGATCGTTGCAGTTATCATCTTGAACTTTGGTACTCCTGTACCATCGTCAGCGGATACAAGTGCATTTGACCATGGGCTGTTGGTCATGTAGGCAATGCCTTCATGTGCTTCTTCATATTCGGATAGCTGAACAGAAACCACGATCCTTGCAAAGCTGTTCTTCAGGATCACATGACCGTTCTCCTTGAATCCCATCTTCTTCATGTCATTTGCATCTATCTTTATGACTGCTGAACGGTTGAGGTATTCCTCTCCGCCTCTTGAGGACTCAAGGGCAGTGTTCTGGAATATATCCCTGTAGGTTATGATCTTGAGGTCATATTCAGGAGCTGCAAGAAATTGGCCAAATCCCATTATAATGCCTCCATGATGCGGCTAATTATCTCTTCATCACTCAAGTTGTCTGTATTTATCATCGGTTTGAACTCGACCTCAACACCGTCCATCCTTATGGCAGTGCCACCACATTCAGCACCACTGGTTACAGAGGCTATTGCTACCTTTGCTTTTTTAGACGTCATTGTCATGCAGGGATCTATCGTTATCACAGGGATGTCAAGAAGCTCTTTAGCAATACTTCCCGGCAGGCTTGACATTGGATCCGAACCTATTACAAGAGCTGCATCCACACTCTTTTTTCTCAATAGTTCAACAATTGAGCATTGCGGACCATGTTCGACCCCGCTTTCCTGGAATCTTGCACGATTGATATATCCCGTTTCTTCATGCAGGTTGTGGTCAAATCCACGCATATTGTACTGGCCTACCATTGGTATGAGGTGGAAGTTCGATACCTCGTTGAGCTTGTTCATTAATCTGACAAGAGGTTCAATATCCGGAACGGAATAGATCAACCCAAGACCTACACAGACGACACCGAACTTTGCTTTCTTTAACAGGTTGGCAAGTTCCAGTATCTTCTTTGGTCCCATTCCAAAGGAGACCTTCGGGACCTTTCCTGACAGTGCACTGACGAGGGCATCGAGAAGCTCTTCATCTGCCTGTGGTGGTATCTGGTAGAACTTATCTCCGCATATTATGGCGGTATCAGACTTTCTCACATCGATGCAGATAGCGGTCCTGTCTTCTTCCCAGCCACGCTGTCTTTCTTTTCCGCGAGGGAAATATGTGTATTTTGAGAGATGACGTGGATGTGAGTTCGAAGGGTCTGCACCCCAATAGACTATCACATCGGCATAGTCTTTCACTTCATCCAGCGTGCATGTCCTGATCCTGTCTCCAAGGATCGCTTCAATAACGGGTCCCTGGCAGAAAGAGGATGTATCATCAATATATGCATTTGTCCTTTTTGCCAGCTCTATAGCTTTTTTCTGGGCACCGGTAGTGGAATTACCCATGCCGAATATCAAAGGATCAGTTGCATTTTTAAGTATTCTTGCTGCTTCATTTATAGCGTCATCGATGCTAACATTGCTTCCGTCAACTTTACATTCTGCAGGCTCAGCACACTCTTTGAGGCGGGCTACACCTTTTAAGCAGGCATTGTTGATCTTTGAGAGTTTGTTATCAGTTACTTCTATTTCGATATCATCACAAAGAAGTGCACAACCTGTACAAACGTAATATTCCTGTTCCACTTATCTCACCACTACTTCAGACGAACTCTATTGCTTTTGTCGGACATGTTACTATGCAGCCGTTGCACATTATCTTATTTTTCCCAAAGCGACGGCATTGATTAACATTTGAGAGGCGTACAACACCATCCTCAACGCGCAGGATGACATTTTCATTTGTAGGAGCTTTTCCTGAACCTGCACCATAAGGGTCTTCTGCTACGTTTACAGGACAGGCGACCACACAATTACCGCAGCCAATGCATTTTTCCGTGTGGACGATCATTCCGGATTCCGAGGCCTCGCCTGAGGGTGTGATCATCTTTGAGAGCTTCTCATAGTTTTCTTTGAACTTATCCTCTTTTAAGGGCGGGCAGTCATCGATGGTAACTTCCCTTGAAAGAAGAGCAGCTCCAAAAGCCATGCATGTGGCTTTTCCACATTGCTTACAGTTCGTTTTTGGGAGAAGCTGGTATATCTCCAATGCATTTGTCATAGGTTCACCTGATAAATTATCTCATATCAATAAAAGGTCAAAAAAGAGATTTGATCTTAATCATTATCTTCATCTTTCTTTTTGAAGAACAGGTCACAATGACAGGAACCATCGTTTTCGATCTCATCTTTATGGTATATGCAGGGACAAATTATCTTTTTGTCTTCGATCTCATCACCTGTAACTATCCTGCAGGGACAATAGTTCTTTCCGTGAGTATCCTTGTTCTTTGCTATTCCTTCCAGGACAAGGTCCCTCATTTCTTCATCAGGATTAAGCATATAGCCCGCTTTATCTGCGTATCTGGAAGTCCATGCATGAACTTCTTCTTTTTTAGTTTTGCCTTCGCTCATAATTCTCACTCTGAATCAGTTATCCTTAATACATCATTCCAAAAGACTGTCAAGTTTCTCTTTCAGTTTCTCTTCTTCAACAAATCCAACTACGTTCGTCACCATTTCCCCACTTTTGAAGAATAAAAATGTTGGTACTCCCAGGATCTTGAACTGTTTAGCGATCTCTGGCGAGTTCTTGAGATCTACTTTTATGAACTTTATCTTCCCATCGTATTCCGCTGCTACCTTTTCAAACACGGGTGCCATTTTTCGGCATGGTGGGCAGGTCTTTGTAAAGCAGTCCACTACGACAGGTAAATGGGACTTTATTACTTCACTCTCGAATGCAACTGTGTTTATTTCGTAAAGGTTCGTACTGATCTCCTCTACTGCCGGTTCGTTGCTTACAGTTGCCTTTTCTTTTCCAAACAGGTTGCTGATAAAGTCTCCCAATCCCATATATTACACCTTCTTGCTCCATGTTTAATTTTAAGCTAAAGTTATTACAAATAAATTTGTCTGCAATGCATGCTAGCAGCTCTAATATACATTGATATTTCAACACTTTCCTTTATAGAGCACAAATAAAGCATATCTGAAAGTACATATCTATTTCGATACTGATCTATGAAATTATATGGTGGCATTAAGTAGCAGGCTCTCAAAGGAATTTCAAGAATTCTGTATTGTCAGTATATAGCTATTCTGACATAAACATAACTCCATGCAGACTGAACTTTTTCCGAATATGTAGCTCTTAAGGGCATCTGTGAGCTTTTATAATTCAGCAGGAGTTAGATTTCTGATCAAGTAATGATGGGATCGGATGCATAACATGCCTGATCATTGTATGGAATGTGTTTATCGGCAAAAAAATAATCTTCAGTTCATCCTGATAATATGTTTTCCTGGCAGATTCTCAAATTTTATAATTGTGAATCGATCTCTACTAAATATGACTAATCACAAGATTTGCCATACACTAATAGATTTTTCTATTTGATTATGAAATATAATAGTAAAGTATATAGCATGTAATGCTATAATTAGCAAGGTCATCATCATAATGGACTTTTAAAAATTGGAGAGAGATAAACGATACACAATGAAGAAAAAATAGTTGATATTATTTTAGATTCAATAATATCAGGTGTTGTTATCATTGATAGCAATGATCATGTTATAGTTGATCTGAACAAAACAGCTGCTAAGATGATCGGGCTGCCAAAAGAAGATATCATTGGTAACGTGTGTCATAAATTTATCTGCTCTGCTGAGATCGGACAATGTCCTGTTACTCATCCCGGGCAAAATTTAGATCGATCGGAACGTATACTTTTAAATTCTAAGGGTGAACAAATTCCAATTCTAAAAACGGTCAAGAAGTTTGAGAAAGGTGATCATCTATACTTGATCGAGAGTTTTATAGATATTTCAAACCTTAAGAAAACAGAAAAGGAACTTTTAGTAAAAGAAAAGGCTATCGATTCATCGCTGAATGCTATTTTTCTTGCTGATACTGAAGGAAATCTGACCTATGCCAATCCTTCTTTCCTGAAATTATGGGGTTATGATGATGAAAAAGAGATCCTTGGGAGATCTTCTGTAGAATTGTGGCAGGATGAAAATATAGCAGAGCAAGTAAAAAACGAATTATTATCTGAAGGTAGCTGGACAGGGGAATTACTTGCCAGAAAAAAAGATGGTACTGATTTTTCAGTAAGTTTATCATCCAACGTTGTATTTAATGAACTCGGGGATCCGGTTTGTCTGATGGCTTCTTTTGTGGATATCACTGAGATCAAAAAAGCGAATCTTCTCATCAAACGAAAGCTCGAAATTCAAAGAACGATCTCATCTGTTTCTTCTATGTTCGTGTCTCCTGAAAATATTGATGATGCTATCAATCTGGCTCTTCAAAAGATCTGTGACCTATGCGGGTGCAGCAGAAGTTACATTTTTAGATTCAGCAATGATGGGGAACGGATGAACAATACTCATGAGTACTGTCCTGAAGGTGTTACCCCACAAAAGGATAATCTTCAGGATCTTCCGGTAAGCATGTTTCCCTGGTGGATGGATAGACTCCATAAGGGTGAATCGATCCACATTACAGATGTTTCATCTTTGACAGAAGAAGCATCTGCAGAGAGATCTATCCTTGAAATGCAGGGTATTAGGTCCCTGATAGTTTTGCCTTTGTATATGAACAATGAGCTTATAGGTTACCTTGGTTTGGACAATATCCTGAATGACGGGGAATGGACAAAAGAAGATATCGACATCCTTAGTATGGTCTCTCAGATAATAGGAGCAGGGCTTGAATGCAAAAATGCTGAAGATTTGCTTATAGCTGCAAAAATATCTGCTGAAAATGCTAATCGGGCCAAGACCGAATTTATAGCAAATATGAATCATGAACTGAGAACTCCTCTCAATTCGATCATAGGATTCTCTGATGTTCTGTACAATGAGAATTTCGGAACCTTGAGTGATATTCAAAAAAAGTATTTGTCAAATGTTATTAAAAATGGTAAGCATCTTTTAGAAATAGTTAATGATCTTCTCGACATTTCAAAGATCGAAGCTGGTAAGATGGAACTTTTCCGGGAAAAGTTTGTTATCCTTGATATCATCAATGGAATAAAAGCGACAATGATGCCTCTTGCAAAAAAGAAGGATATTGACCTGAAATGTAGTATAAATATGGATGATCCCCAGATAGTGGCGGATGCATTGAAGTTCAAACAGATCCTGTATAATCTTGTAAGCAATGCGATCAAGTTCACTGACCAGGGTGGCTCTGTGACAATAGGAGTGGAAAGGTCGGATGATCTCGTTTCTGTTTTTGTAGAAGATACCGGATTTGGCATCTCACAAAAAGATCAGGATAAATTATTCTATCCTTTCATTCAGGTGGATTCATCAAACTCAAGAAAATATGGTGGCACCGGTCTTGGTCTTGCTCTGGTAAAAAATTTCGTCGAGATGCATGACGGGAATGTCTGGGTTGAAAGCGAAGTTGGAAAAGGTAGTAAGTTCACTTTTACAATACCTGTTCAAAATCAGATCACTACAAAATGATCCAAGGTTGATCGATCTTTTAATTGTGTTCCATATTGATCGAGAAATTTTAACAAATACGTATCGATATTGCATCTGTTTCATTTAAATAATATCAGTATGTTAGATGATGAATATCATGTCAATGAGCGATATTTCCAGAAGACAGGCACAATATGCCGGATACATCTTTTTCATTCTGGCCTTTATAGCAGTTGCACTCCCATTGATGGTTCCACTTGGGTTTAAGGTGCTTATCCTTATACCAATAGCTTTTAGCATTGGAATGGTAGGTTTCTGGCTGGGTGGTTTTATGCACAAAAAAATGCAGGATAAGTAATTTCAAACTGCAATATTATCATTTAATAATATCACAGTATCAGATGAAATCAGGTTCCTCAAGCTCTACATCCAGCACAGGAAGTTCAATGGGTTCCCCATCGGCATTGTAACACTGCCAGCTGTTCTCATCATAAGGCTCCCCTGCAATGATGTGATAGCTACCTGTTTTCCCGAAGAGCCGGAGATCGGCCTTTGAAGGGGTTATGTTAGGTCCGGGATGGCTATGTACAGATCCTACGGATGAGACGTTTGGCATCATGAATAACCTGATCACAGCATTCTGGTCGCTGGATTCAGTGCCTGGAAGTATAAGGACCTCAGCGATCACACCCTTCTCTACCTGCAAGAGTCCGGCGAATTCATTTGGGGCCATGGACTTACTGACACTCAGGATGAACTCCAGCGTTTCACGTGCAATGCCATTTACTTTCATGATAAGAAATTGTTTTCGAAGATGATATAGTTTTGCTGAAGTTCAATTCCGATATTAAATATATCTGCAAAGATCAGAAAAACAGAAGGTAGAGCCCTGCAGAGATAATTGCACCTATGAAGGTGGCTACAAAATTGACACCACTGTTGGACAACACTCCTCTGCTCTGGAGTGTAGCACCCAGAAGGCTGTCAACATTCGTGCCTAAGAAACCACCTACAATTGTTATTACAAGGGCTGCAGTAACATTGTCCACCATACCGAAAGCCACTGCCAGAATTGCGATGACCGCAGATCCACCTATGGAGGCCAGTTCTCCAAGCATGGTTACACCCCCATCGACGCCTGTCCTTACAGGCTTCAGGTTCGTTATCATTCTTGGCTTCTGGTTGGAGGTCGTACCGATCTCACTGGCAAGAGTATCTCCTGCAGCTGTTGCTACGGTTCCCAGGTATGCAAAGATTATCAGTTCCCCATATTGCGGGTAGATCCCGTATGCTATTGCGAGCATGAGGGCTGCTGTACTGTTGCTGAAAACGTTCTCGTAGTTTCGCACACCGCCCTTTGCTTCTGCAATGCCCATGGATTCTTTCATCTTATACTTGTACTTGGTGAACACTCCTCCAAGTATGAAGAATGTCAACAGCAGGACGAACCAGTAGATATTGCTGAATGCAATGATGAGGACACCGATCAGGGTGGCACTCAGGGATGCGGATATGTCGGCTATCTTTGCGTAATATGCAAGGTATCCCAGGAACAGTGCGAACAGAAGTGCGAATATGATCTGTTGAGCTGGTATGGAATAGCCAAATGAGACGAAAAGCCACATTGCCATTCCGGCACCAAGCGGAATGGAAATATTCTCATTGATCTTAGAAGGTATTGATTCGAAAAGTGCGGCTGTTATTGAGCCTATTACCGCTACAAAGAACACCAGATTGTAGGATATTCCGGAATCCTGCCAGTAGACTATCCAGGCACCGGCTATTGATGCAAAAATAATTCCTGTGACAAGCATTGAGATGCTTGATGGAATAAGGTTCAGGCTGTTCTGGTCGTTCCTGTATTCCTTTGAAGGGTATTTATTCTTTGTAAGATATGCATACTTCGATTTCATGTGGCAGCGAACGATGGTGGCAACACCAAGTCCGATGGTCGATATGGTTATTGTCTGTCCTATCACAAAGAGCGGATAGGTAGCAGAGAAGAAGTTCAGCACAAAACTTACCAGAAGCAGGATAAAGACCGATACTACCAGATACTGTGGCGATCTGATCTTCAGCATGGGCTCGAAACCTCCTAATGTGTGAGGTCTGTCCTCAAGGTACCTGAGTGCCAGAAGCAGACCGAAGAACAGGGCGATAAGAACCTCCCAGCTAACGAATGGGAACAGTAGGAATATGAACATGAAAGCAAAGGATAGTATCAACTGTCCATGTGCATGAGGTTCAGTCTGAATAATGTGTTCCGGTATCAGTTTCATATTCATCGTTTTTAAATTATATATGTATCAGCTCTTTAAGCTGTATTCATTTATATATGTTCTGAAATGTTAAGACCCATTACTTCATCCAGATAGCTGAAAACTTCCACCAGATCATTATATTTCCCGGTTGCATAATCATCCAGCGGAGTCGCCATATTATTAACGATCACAAGTTCCCCGCCGTTGTCAAGAGTATACAACGGAAGCGAAGCCGCCGGCTGGACCACCAGTGAAGACCCCAGCACAATGATCAGGTCAGCCTTAGAGCTCTCCTCAATGGCCTTCTCGATCACATCATGCTCAAGCATCTCCCCATAGAACACAACATCCGGCTTGATCAGCCCCCCGCACTCATTGCACATGGGAACCTCCTCCTTCTCAAGAATCCCCACAACGTCCTCAAAGGAATACTTCTTACCGCACGCAAGACACGTATGCCTTACCGGAGACCCGTGAACCTCAATAACGTTCTCAGACCCCGCCCTCTGGTGCAACATGTCGATGTTCTGCGTGATCACAGCCTTAACGATCCCTCTCCTCTCAAGCTCTGCCAGGGCCTTATGAATGATGTTCGGCTCCTTCATCTCAAGATCATATATCAGTTCCCTGGAATGCGTGTAAAAATAAGACGGGTCCTCGTTGAAGTAGTCTATTGAGAAGATGAGGTCCGCATCGAACTTGTTGTAGATGCCGTCCTTCCCTCTGAAGTCCGGGATGCCTGAAAGGGTGGATATTCCTGCGCCGGTTAGGATGACGCAGTACTTTGAGTTTTGCAGGAGGGTGAGGAGTTCTTGCATGAGTTATTTTGGGGCGGTTATGGTATTTATAGGGTGTGTGGGGGTTTAGTTCGATCTTACATTGCGATGACATTGCAATAGCAATGTCTCCGCTTGTTTTCCATTTTATGTTTCCATCTGTAGCTTCATTCTTTGCCAGCGACGATTTCCATCAGTTTGCCATAACTGCTCACAACATCGTACTTCACGTTGTCTGGAGCAATTTTACTGTTGATTTCGTCGAAGAATTTTCTGGCACATTCTATTTTTGTTTTTTCGATTTCCCTCAACTGCATCGAAGACATGGAACCTTTTGTTTCAGCTACAAAGTAGACATGCTTTACTGTTCCTTCTTTGAATGAAATTGCCCAGTCAGGATTGTAATTTCCAACTGGAGTAGGAATAGAGAATCCTTTTGGAAGTTTTGCATACACAACAACTTCGGAACTTGTATCCAGTTCTTTGACAAAAGTGCGTTCTATTTTGGAGTCCGTTATAACATAATCATAGATGTGTCTCTCGAGCGGTTCACCTGCTTTGCTGAAGTCCTGTTTAGTTTGAGCATTTGTAAATATATCGATATCGTGAGTTTCATTAATCGAATCATAGCTTAAATGTTCGATAATGACGGTCGCTTTCTGTTCATTTATTAAGCGAGTTGTTTCAGCAATGAAGCTTTCGGGATTGATCTTAAATTTTGCAAAAGTCTTTTCCTCAATACTGCCCAGAATATCTGTTACGGTTTTTCTGGTCAGTTGGACACTTTCTGCAACTTTTCCGATCAGATCATATTTAACAGCAGAATGAATTGAGTTGCTATCTTGTTCAGTTGAGGTTTCAATGATCCTAAAGCTGTCTCCTGATCTCATCCGATCATAGCTAATTCCATCATCCTGTTCACCACGTTGCACAGTGTATTGAAGAGGAGCTACATGCAGCTCTTTGTTCAAAGTCTGCACGCATTTCTCTACCAGTTCAGAACTGTCGAAGTGCACACTGTAAACCGCTTTTCGATTGATCTTGTTCCAGAGCTCTTTGAATTCTTTTTTATCAAAGTTGGCGTTCAGAGCATTTGTTTTAGTACCACGGTCATTTTCAATTTGTGGTAAGTTGGCATCGCTATATACGCTATCAATTAGTTGAAAAACCTGCTCTTTGTAAGGCTGTAAGTCTTCCGGTAATGGGGCAAGCATCTCATTTTTGACAGCTTCGTGATATCCCTGAGCAATGTTGTCATTGTCATCGGTGTAGTCATTTTTTAGAAGGTACTTATAGATCTTCTTGGCCATTTGAGGTGTCACTTCAACATTACCACCATCAATTGGCAGAGTCTTTCCAGTGAAATATGATTCATCTGCTACACGAGGTCTTTCTGAGAGGGATTCACTGATATCACGTTGCAAAGCGCCTACAAAATCTTTGTAACTTTCACTGGCAATAACCGTCAGCACATTGGTCTGATGAACAGTTGCAGGATCATCCTGTCGATCACCATGTTGGTTGACAGCAATACGAAGTCCACGTCCAACCTCTTGTCTTCGTGATATCGTGTTATCACTGTGTTTTAATGTACAGATGACAAACACATTAGGGTTATCCCATCCTTCACGTAGTGCGGAATGAGAGAATATAAATCGAGTTTCTTCTTCAAAAGAAAGAAGTCGTTCCTTGTCTTTCAGAATTAAATCGTATGCATCGACATCATCCGTCTCTGATGACTTTTTTCCAGTAGCTGGATCAATCATACGCTTACTTTTCTTGTCGATAGAAAAGTATCCATTGTGGGTGAGGTTAACTGGTATGTTGTCTAAGTATTTTCTGTAATCTTTGTGAATAGACAAATCCTCTTTCAGCTCATTAAGAGCATTCTGATACTCTTCCTCAAATATCTGAGCATATTCTCCACCTTCTTCCCCAGCATCTGTATACATACGGTATTTTGCAACTTCATCGATAAAGAAGAGGCTCAGTACCTTTATGCCCTGGTGGAAAAGCACTTGTTCTTTTTCAAAATGTGCTTTGATAGCTTCACGTATCTGGATTCGTCTTAATGAGGCTGTGTTAACATCACCTGTAGCTTCTCCAGCTTGTAATTGGTGTCCGTTTGTAAATTCAACGGTATCAGTCACTGCATTAATATCGGAGATCACAAACCCTTTATATTGATCCAACTCACCTGATAGATCGTAAAGATTGTCACCCTTGCCCAGTTTACGGATTATCCTTTTGATTCCAGTGTTCTGTTTAACTTCCAGTTCTAATCTAGCAACAGGTGACTGTTTTGATATCTCGATAGATTCCAGATAGAGATAGGCATTGGTGCCGGATAGCCCTTTAACGGAAATGCCTCTTACTGAAATTTTCTTCACAAGTTTCTGATTATAAGCATCTAATGCATCAAGTCGGTGTACTTTGTTATGTTGAGTTTTATGTGTTGCTGAGTATCGAAGAATGAAAAGGGGTTTGAATTCTTTGAGTGAATCCAGCGTCTTTGCACCTTCCATTTTTTGTGGTTCATCAAGAATAAGTACTGGACGATTGGCTTTGATCACATCAATTGGACGACGGCTCTGGAAATCATCAAGCTCCTCATAGATACGGCGATTATCCTTACCTCGTGCGTTAAATGCCTGAACATTGATCACCATGATGTTTATCCCTGCATCCGAGGAAAAACTCTCAAGGTTGTGTAGTTGCTTGGAGTTGTAGATAAAGAACTTAGCTTTCTTGTTATAGGTTTCCTGAAAATGTTCCGCCGTGATCTCAAGTGACTTGTAAATACCTTCACGGATAGCGATACTCGGGACTACAACGATGAACTTTGACCACCCAAATTGCTTGTTCATCTCGAAAATGGTCTTGATATAACAGTAAGTTTTACCTGTCCCGGTTTCCATCTCAACATCAAGATTCAGAGGCGAAACTTTGGTCTTAACGAGACTGCTCGACTGTGGAAGGTTTTGTAAACGTTGAATTTCCTGTATGTTTTCAAGAACCTGCTGATCACTCAAGACAAGATCATGATTTTTAAATCCAGATTCTTCATCTACCAAGCCTATATCAATAATAGTTTGCTGGTATGATCCGTCTGCATTTTTTATTCTAACGCCTGGATCAATACGATAGCTGATCCCCGCAGTATTTGGTTGCCCCTTAAAACAATCCACCACAGCTTCCACTGCATGAGTCTGGTAAGCCTGATTTTTAAATTTGAGTTTCATCAAAGGCCCCCTTAAATTGTCTTTATATCCGTGTGCGGACTCATGAGCTTGAATATCTGCTCAACATTGATCTTAACACTATCATCACCGAATCCTGAATCGCGGAATACCACTCGCAGAGGTTCACGCTTTGCTAGCTCTTTACAGAAATCTTCAGTAATCTGACCATCTTTCACAAAGCAGGCAGCAAGAGCATTGCCATCTACAAAAAAGACCTCAAGCTCCGCAATGGTTTCTTTTTTAATCGGAAGCGCTAAATCAACACCCCAATCCAGAAGCACCTGAAATAGCAGATCCTCAGAGGTTCGTTTCTCTTTTATGTTGTCGGTATTCTTGAAAAGTTCAGTCTGTTTTGTTTTATCAGGTGTGTAATAGACATCTGCCATATTGCTGCTGTCAACTTTAAGGACACGGAAGCCGGTATCAAAGTTTGGAGCAGTTGTAGCATTCTCTTCTTTGATCTTCTTTCCGGCACGGCGAATGCGTTCTTTGCTAATTTCTGCAATCGTTTTGTAACCAGCTTTGGAAGCTTCCGATTTTTCATTCGTTTTTTCCGGTAATTGCACCATGATAAATTTTCGTTTACCACCATCTTCGGTATTGAGCTGCATAACGGCATGGGCTGTGGTGGCTGAACCGGCAAAGAAGTCGAAGATTATAGAATCTTTATTAGCAGCCATCAGTAATAGTTGTTTTATTGTGTCTACAGACTTAGGAGACTGAAAAATTTTATTCTTCGATTGGAATAATTCATTAAAAGCGCTTGTCCTTTTTCCGTGTGAAACTGCTTTTCGGTCCAGATTGACTTAACCTGTTTTGTAGCTTCGCCATTATCACCCTCAGCATAATTTTTCCTATATATTTTCCAACTGCCTTTGACTTCTTTGGCTACAATCTCATTAATTTGATTTCTTGCTTTGTCTACTCCCCAAGTCCAACACCCTTCAAACCCATCATCCCAAATAGGATAAATCGGTATAGAACCAGGAATTTCATCCAGTGAAACTTGCCCTGTGTTACTTACATAAAATGGGTAATAAAGATTCTTTCTATTGTGTTTTCCAAACTCTCTATGTGTATTGCGTAGTTCTAGCTCACGGTATCTACCTTTTTCATCCTTTAATTTGTAATTTTTTGCTATTTCTTCGTCACTTTTAGGGATGTTTAGATCTCCTTTGTTGAGTTGTTGCTTCGAATATCCCACCAAATACTCATGGGAATTGGCAACAAATTTATCTTGCGACCGTCCTTTAGGGTTACAAAGCAAAGTGATTTGGAATAGAAGATTTGTTTCCCCGAATACTTCATCAAATATTTTTCTAATATTAACGATTTCATTTTCATCAATGGAAGCAATTATAACTCCATCGTCAGTTAACAAATTCCGGGCTAATCTTAAACGTGGATAAATCATATCTAGCCAATCTGAATGAAATCTGCCATTAGCCTCTGTATTAGCTATAAGTTTGTTTCCGCTTTCATCAACTTGATTTGATTTTTTAAGAAACTCATCTGTATTTTCTGAAAAATCATCTTCATAAACAAAATCGTTACCAGTGTTATACGGCGGATCAATATAGATCATTTTCACCTTACCGAGATATGTTTCTTGCAAGAGCTTAAGAGCATCAAGGTTATCGCCTTCAATGAAGAGGTTCTCGGTGGTGTCAAAGTCCACACTTTCTTCACGGCAAGGGCGGAGGGTCTTAGCGATAGGAGCATTGGCGGTTAACAGAGCATCTCTCTTACCTGGCCAGTTGAGAGTATAGCGTTCCTGTGGTCCTTCTACGATGTGTGTAGAAAGTTCCTGCTTTAATTGATCAAAATCGATTGATTTTTTTAGATTTCCATCTTTGTCGTTTGATTCCGTGACACAATAAGGAAACAGTGCAGCAAGTGTTGAGATGTTCTCTTCAGTAAAATTTGGGCTGTGCATCTTTAATTTATCCATTGTTAAAATCCTCTATATTTCACTTGCAATGTTTAGCTTTTAAGTTCTTCAATTTCCTGTTTTAGTTCATTAAGTGAACCGTTCATCTCAACTCTGCGATTAAACTGCTTTTCTTTTTTCATGCGGTATTCTATTTTTGTTGCATTTCTTTCTTTGATACACACGTTATCTATTCTTGCAACAAGTTCATCTAAAGATTCATTCTTCTTGAAAGGAAGTGGAATAATAGCTTTGAGAAATGATTGATAAAGTGCACCCATATTAAGGACTACTGGCAGTTTCACTTTGTCAGAACTGTCATTTATCCACTCGGTTTTAAAGTAACTACTGATAATCCATTTGTTCTTGTCAGCTTCACTTGGGCGCTTATATGCTGCTACATATTTGCTCTTATCCTTATAGCTGAGGTGGAATAAAATTGGGGATGGTATGGCTTTGTCGATAGTCTGCAAGACTTCTTCAGCTAATGTACCTGTTTTGAGAATGATCGTAATGACCTGAATCTCATGCACTCCTTCACTAACTGGAAGGTTGAGTGTTGCTGGGGATAACTTATAGGCCCAGGTCATCTTCTCCACTTCCTTGGTAAACAATTCCTTTACTTTGGAGCTTGGAGTGGAATGCTCGTAAATCTTGGTTTTGGAAAGCATCCGTCCAAAGACAGCTCTTTTTGGGAAGTCATACAAAATACTCATACCTGTTCCTCTTGAACTACAAGGAAGGAAATGAGCTCAAAATCATCCAACCCTTTAATCGTGTCAACTAAGGCCGTGGTGTTAGTTCCAGAGAATAGACTGTCAATATCGTTGTCTTCCTTTACCTCGATCATTGATCGAATAGCTTGCCCCAGCAGATCTGAATAATGGACCATTTCCCTACCGTCATTGGTATCATAATTAAACCTTTTACAAACATCGTATATTGGACTGTCCTGTCCCTTGCAACTGCTTCTTGCCAGATCAAGCAACGGTTTTACCTGCGTGTGATCTGTGATAACCTCTCCATCATTATCGATATAGACAAGATAGTAAGGGTGCAGGCGGTTATGCTGGTTAACATTGACGTCCGAATTGCGGTTACGAAGGGTAAAGATAACTCCGGGGACCAAACCTATTTCCGGGTTTGATGGCACGACTGCGTGCAGCCCGCTTGGCAGGTGGCCTAAATCCCCATTTGTTTTAATATGGTTCAGCAGGTCCATGCGGAAATCATTCAGCCCCAGATCCGTGATATTTACCCCTGTTTTCAAGTCCTCCAGTTCTATGACTTCATCCTGCAGGCGGCGGAGCTGCTCTTTTCGATAGGAAACATCATTGGCCTGTGCGGAAAGCACATTATCATCACCTGTAGCAGTAACATCAGCAATGATCATTCGGTTCTCAACACGCTCTTTCAGATTGATATATTCATCGAGAGAAATATCGGGCCAATAGTTGACCAGCTGGATCGATTCATTTTGAGAACCAATACGGTCTACACGTCCAAAGCGCTGGATAATACGTACAGGATTCCAGTGGATATCATAGTTGATAAGGTAATCACAGTCCTGAAGATTCTGTCCTTCTGAAATACAGTCCGTACCAATCAATAAATCGATTTCTCCTGGTTCATCAGGGAGGATAAGAGCTTTTTCTTTTGAGACCGGAGAGAACATCGTTAAAATAGACTGAAAATCATATCCTTTTTTCAGAGTAGTTTTCGGTGCATCTTTGCCTGTAACACGTCCGGAGTGCACATCAATTTTGAGCAACTCTTCAGACAAGTTTGCATAAAGGTAATTAGCTGTGTCTGCAAAGGCGGTGAAAATGACGACCTTTTTATTGCCCGGATTTATCGGGTTTTGAATTTTCTCCTGAATGTGTCTTTTAATGTGCTGCAGCTTTGAGTCATCCTGAGGGGTGACTTTGTTCATTTCAGAAAGGAGTTCTGTTATTACAACCAAGTCATTCTTCAGATCATATTCCCATGATGGCAGATCCATGTCTGCCAGACTTACCTGTACCTTCCCTCCGATCATGAATTCACTCAATCCTGTAAGGTCATCATCTTCATCTTCAAGGTCTCCAAGAGAATCTGCCAGATCATGAATCGAAAGATCCGAACCTGACCGCTTGAATTGCTCTATTTTGGCGAGCATATCCTTATGCTTTTCTTCCAGGACTCCAAGCGTCAGTCTGAAAGACTCAACCGAACTTTCAAGGCGCTTCAATAGATTAGTCGTCATCAGTGACTGAAGGCTTTTTTCACGATCAGCTTGACGAAGTTTACCCTTTCCACCTTCAACAGAGGTATCATAAAGTTCTTCATATTTTTTCAGTCTACTTGAAAGGATGTAGTTGATAGGTGCATAAACAGAAAGTTTCAGCAGAGAAAGCTGTGCATAAATCTCATTAAAGCTCATTACATCAGAACGGTCTGTTAAGGGGCAACGAAATGACAGGGGTTTTCGTCTTATCGGAAAATTCCCAATGTCGGTTGTATCGTAGAATGTCTCAATATGCTTTCTGGAGCGGGCTATAGTAACACTGTCCAGCAGTTCGAAAAAATCAAATTCAAGAGCATCCAGAATTGATCTGGCTGTTCGCTCTTCAGGAGGCAATTTCGACCATTGATTAAAAACAGTTTGAGCGTGGCGGAATATCTCTTCAATACTTTTATCAGTTCTCAGCTTTTGGCTCAGATTCTCAGATTCTCCTTCATACGCAAGAGCAAGTTGATTGCGAAGGTCATTGAACTGATTGTTTACCGGCGTAGCGGAAAGCATCAACACTTTCGTTTTAACGCCGTCACGGACCACTGAGTTCATCAGTTTCTGGTATCGTGTCTCTTTATCCTTGTAGGTATCGTTGTTACGGAAGTTATGAGACTCATCTATGACTACGAGGTCGTAGTTGCCCCAATTGATCTTATTCAGATCCAAGCCGGAAGATGTGCCTGTTCGGCGTGAAAGGTCCGTATGAAAAAGAACATCATAATTCAGACGGTCCTGTGCCAGTATATTTGTTTTGTAATTACTTCGATAGGTTTGCCAGTTATCCTCAAGCTTCTTTGGGCAAAGCACAAGCACAGAACGATTTCTAAGTTCATAATATTTTATGACTGCTAGTGCAGTAAATGTTTTGCCGAGGCCCACGCTATCAGCCAGAATGCATCCGTTGTAGCTTTCCAGTTTGTTGATAATGCCTGTAGCGGCATCCTGCTGAAAATTAAAGAGCTTATTCCATACAACAGTGTTCTTGTAGCCGGTCAGATCATTAGGAAGCACATCCTCGTTCAGATCTTCAAGAAATTCATTGAAGATGTTGTAAAGCATAAGGAAATAGATCTTTTCCGGTGAATTTTCTTTATAAACAGATTCAATGTGTGTACAGATACTGTCCGTCACATCCTGTAGCTTGGAATCGTCCTCCCAGATCATGTCAAAAAGATCCAGCCAGGTTTTAGTGGATATAGTATCATCAAACTTATTAATAAAATTAGAAACAGCGTCCCCTTGGCTGTACCCAAGGTCAACTGCAGTAAAACCGTGTAAGGGCATGTAAGATGTATCTTCATCATCCGTATTCAGACAGGCAAATTGCTGCATCGGAGCTTTTGTTGAATTCGAGCAAAACGTTGCTTTTCTTCGTATCCAGTCGGCACATTCTTTGGCTATTGCCCGTTGGGTAAGTTTGTTTTTGAGCTGAATTTCAAATTCACTTCCATATAGATTTTGTTCACGTTGTTTTTTAGGAATGTGAAATTCTCTACGCTCTCTAGATACTTTGTCTGTAACCTCGTTTGCTACAAAAGCTGGAGCAGTAAAGATGAACTCAAGAGACTCAATCTTTTCTAACTCTGTTTTTAAAGCTTCATAGGCATAAATGGAGAAACAAGAAGCAGCAATTTTTAGCTTCGTACCGGGCTCGAGAGTTTTTTTCAGATCATCTCCCCATAGGTCATTTATATTATCTAGTATTTGCATGCTTTTTCACCATCTATTTCTCCAAATATATTTCAGTACGTGACACACCATTTGCTTGCGATTTCATTTATAGACGTAGTTGTGAAAATCCTTTTACCTTTTTTGATATGGGATGAGACAACATTGCAATTGAGTACCCTCACAAAACGATGTTTTTCAAAAGGAATAGTAGAACCCGCTATTGCAAGTATTGATTTTACTTTTACTTCATCTTTTGCAAGGTTATAATAAAGTTTCTCTAATGAATTTCCATATTTGTAGTCGTTTAAATAGCGATATACAAGATAACCACTTCTCTGAATCTGGTCATATGGGGTATAAGATCCATCATTAAAGACATCTTGAGTATAATGATTACTCCAATTCTTTGTCTCAATTACGAATACTCCCGTAGGACCTACTACAAGGTGATCGATTTGGGCAGATTTCAAAGTTGAACCGTTAAACTTGATGTAGTCCTTCAATTCAATATACAAGTCGTTGAATAGATAATAATCATCGGAAAGTTTGCTTAAATTTTTAATAACAGCTAACTCTCCTAAAGCCCCTTTATATTCATTCGATTTCTTTATTTCTTCTATTTTACTAATTTGAGATACTAAGTGGGATAACCTAGATTCTACTTCTGCATCAGTATTATTTTCGAGATGATTAAGTCTGCTTTTTAGTAGATTTAATGATGAAAACGAATTTTCAAGTCTTTTATTTATTTCAATCTGTGTATGCGTCTCAAGATATTGTAATCTCTTGTAATAACGACGTAATTTCAATTTACTGAAAAAATAATGGAACAGGATTTTTATGTTAAATTCAATTGTTTTTAACTCTTCTGCTTCTTCTTTTAATTTCTCAGATTCTAAATCTATTTCTTTCATTATCTGAGGTTTTCGTAATTCTATAGTATTTTCGGCATCTTCTAATTTTGTATGTATGTCGTTTATTTCCAATTTAATTTGGTTAGAGATTATTGGTTTTTCTTCATTGTATTGTCTTTTAACATCTTTCGAGATAAAATCTATTTCAGTTAAATCCGATATTGGGAAACCCTTCTCTCTAGCAAGATTCATTAAATCTTTTTCTGCCCCTGACCTTCCCTATTGAATTACCACTCTTAATACTTCCTGATTGAGCTATAAATACAGAAATTAAATGCCAAATCATACATTTCTCAAATTTGAGGCTATTAATATATTTATTTTTATCTATTTTGTCATTGATTTTGAGTGTAACTTTAATTTTTGTTACAATTATGAAAATCACAGAATCAGGATAATGTCGATAAATCTTAATCAGGATTGGCATTACATCAAGAAAGATCTGTTAGAAATAATAGCATGAATATTTTAATCCCTCTCCAACCCGACTACATTCAATACCCCATCCTCTTACTTCTTGAAATCAATAGATAAACCACACTAAGAAGCAACAACACAATACACCCAATCGTCGTACTGATAATCACTGGATACTGCCCCCCAAATCCTTCAGGGGAAGTGTGCTTTAGCAATATTCCCGAGTAAGCCCAGACAATAACAAGTCCGTAGGCAACATCCCTGTTTTTCAGCATGGTCGCAAGGCCGATAACAAGTCCTAAAGCAATTACTATAACAGTCCAGGAAGCGTCACTCAAAATAAAGTCTTTCCAGCCCCAGCTGACAAGAAGTATAGTGGCATTGGCAATGGTTGCTACGGTGATCCATCCGAAGTAAACGCTAAATGGAAGCCTGATAAAGAAATATTCGTCTTTTGAAAACTGTTCCCTTCTTGTAAGCTGATTTATCAGGATCAGGCAAGTGAGGATCACGACCATCAGCAACATGGACAATGGGATTATTTCATAGTGCCATGCGAGGATCCAGGATGCATTGGCAATGGAAGATACAGAGAAGAGGATTCCAAGCTTATAGATGAGCTCGGTCCTGTCGGTGGCTGTATTTCCCTGAAAGATGCCGAGCTGGTAAAGGGTGTACCCTCCCAGTAACAGATATATGAGTCCCCAGATCGAAAAGGTTGCTCCTGCAGGGGCAAAGAGATTGGGGTAGGCTTCTGAGAGCTGGCCGGTGGTGATGTCGTTGATGGGGAGGATGTTGGCCAGTGCATTGACGGTGATCATTATCAGGAACGTTACTGCTGTGACGATTTTGATTGTTTGTTTTCTTTGGTTTGTGTTCATGATAGATTTGACCCCCGTCAATGCGAATATTACTATTGATTTAATCTGTTAATATTTCTTTAAATAATTTTTTACAAAAGTCACAACTTGTTCTGCTGGAATTTCTGTTTTTCAAGATGATGGAAGTTTAAAATCAAAAAGTTGTAATTTTCAAATAATAAGATGTACAAATAGATAAATTTATATTTACTGTACATTCTTACAATATATCTGTACTAATAATTTTATATGTTGGTAGAGGGGCACTAAATTGGTTTTAAACATAATGCAGGTTGATCAATCCGAATTAACGGATGGAGAAAAAAGGATAGCTAACAAGATAAAACAAATCTATAAGGACGCAAAATGGAATGCTTATCTCTATTATCAACCTCGCATAAAAAAGTGGAATCCAGACTTCATTTTGATTGATGAATACAAAGGCGTTTCGATTATTGAAGTCAAAGATTGGAGTTTGGATTATGTCGATGAGATGAATCCATTGAATGCAGTTGTTAATGGTAACACTAGACATAATCCCATCTACAAAGCAAATCTCTATTTCAACGCTGCAAAGAGTAGGTTACAAAACCAAGCTTCATTGCTTGATGAGAAACGCGAGTTGAAATATGGCTTATATTCAAATGTAATTCTTCCTAATATTAAGTCACAAGAACTCGAAGAATACGAGGAATGTCTATTCCAACCCCCTTCAAAGTGCATAACATCTGAAAATATAACCGATCTTACAATCAACGATCTCTTTTCTGAAGAGGTTCAGTATATTAATGAATATAATTTTTCAGTTATGAGAAGCACCTTTTTCCCAGAAATTAAAGTCAAAACTGTACAAAAGGAGCTTTGGGAATATGGCCGAAAAAATACAACTGAGAATAGTATTATCAAAACCTTGGATGTTGAACAGGAAAAATTCGCTAGAAGAATTCCATATGGACATTACATGGTTTCTGGAATTCCAGGAAGTGGGAAAACTGTTATTCTTTTGGCTAGAGCTGTACACCTTGCCAGAGAAAATCCAAATTGGAAAATTAAGATTTTAACTTACAATAATTCACTCGCAGATAAGCTGAAAAGTAAGCTAAAATCAATCCACGAAGATTTAGATCTTATGGGAGTGAAGTATCAGAATATCGAAATTTCAACATTCCACAGCCTTGCAAAGTCAATTGCAGATGTTAGCATCATACCAGATCCGCTTCCAGATAAATATTGGGAATTAATATTGCCATACAAAGCAATCGAAAAAGCGCAAAATGTCCAACCAGTTTGTGATGCAATCTTAATCGATGAATATCAAGATTTCCATGATGCATGGATGAAGCTTTGCTTGCTATTATGTGAAAAACATGATTACAATGGTCAAAAAACTGAAAACATATTTTTAGCAGGCGACAGGCTGCAGAGTATCTACAATCCCTCAACTCATAACTGGAAGAGTTTGGGAATCAATATTGTAGGACGATCTAAACTTCTAAAAACATCATATCGTTCCGGAAGTACTCATGTGAATCTGGCTTTAGATTATTTAATGGAAAATCCATCAACAAAAAAGGAAGTAGAGAACTTCTATGAAGGAAGAGATGGAATTTGTTGTAATTTTGATATTGACAACAATATAGAATTTATCAAAGGCAATTCCAAAGTCATCAATAATCTATTAGAAGATTTATTGAAAAATCCACAATACAATCCTAGTGATATTCTAGTATTGCTTCCGAACAATAATCTTCGCAACAAACTGTATCGAATGATGAATGAGAATATACAATCAAATTCTATAGCTTCAAAACATCTTGACGAAAATAAAATGAATTTTGTCACATACCACTCTGCTAAAGGTATTGAAGCTAAAGTTTGCATCCTTGTCGATGTCGATAAAGTCAAAGACAAGAAACTTTTATACGTAGGAATGACTCGTGCTTCTGAAAAATTGATAATTCACTCTCCTGATTCAGAAGGTGGACCCGTTTTTAATGAGCTGATAGAATGCTACAACCAAGTGTCGTTTGATTCATCTTTATCCTTTGAAGATGAGAAAGCATTCGAATCTGCAAAACCAGTTAACAAATTAGAAGAAAATGATAAAAAATTCAATCTCAATATGATCAGAAAAGTTTACAAAAATGCATATCAGAAATGGACTCCTGATGAAGAATCAAAATTAACCAAAATGTACACTTCTGGGAAGAAAGTTAGTGAAATTGCTTCTGAGTTGGGAAGACAGAATGGTGGAATCAAAGCAAGACTCGAGAAGTTAGGTTTAATCAAATAAAAAATGTGGATTTTAAAACGCATCTTTGATTTTCGCTTAAGTTCCACTATAAAGTGGGATGAGGATTATCTCCGAAAGATGAAGTAGCAAATCTTTTACTTGTCCTATATAAGGGTGGACAATCTGAAATGAAATAATCAGGATATTTTTACAAGAGCTACTTTTGAAAAATTATCTTCAAAACAAGACAAATTGAACCGAATATTCATTTCTCTCTTCTTCAATTACTGATACATCTCCTTCAAAGAAAATATACATCACTAACAAAAATCTATTTATTGCATAACCAGAGAGTGATATGTAGAGTTTTATTCGAGGGGGTTCTTTTTGTGGAGTGGGACAACAATGAGTTAGAAAAAGATGCTGAATTGCTTATAAATTTACTGAATGATGAAAGCAAGAATATTCGAAGGAGTGCAGCAAAGGCTCTTGGTGAAATTGGAGATGTAAATGCAGTAGAACCTCTTATAAATTTACTGAATTATGAAAGCAAGGGAGTTCGGATTAGTGCAGCAAAGGCTCTTGGAATAATTGGAGATGAAAGAGCAGTAGAACCTCTTAATAATGCGCTGAAGGATGAAAGCAAGGGAGTTCGAATTAGTGCAGCAAAGGCTCTTCGTGAAATTGAAAGTGTAAGAGAATCCGAAACTTTTATTCAAACTATGAAAGTTTCTCCATCGATAGCTCGTCGCGCTCAACCAAAAGCATTCAAAATGTTTTCTCTCCCAGAAGAGGAATTCGAAGCAAATAAACCTAGAATAAAAGTAGTGGAATTTGATAAAGCAAGATTCGAAGAGGTAATTGCGCACAAAGAGATTCCGAAACCTGAGATTAGACTTGTTGAGAAAGAAACTAGAAACCCTACTCCTCGATATGCTGATCTTACCTTTTTCCATTATAAAGGGAAAGTTCTTGGAGAAAAAATAGAAAAGGGCTATCCTCTACAAGCGGAAAAATGGCATTGTCTACAAGTTGCCGTGCGGGAAAAGCCTACTGGGATTTCATTTTTGGGAAAAAGGCAGGGAAGTATCAGGGAACCGAAACAGAAGCAAGATGTGACGGTTATGGTGACTGCGGAGGCAGAGGATGAAAATGTTATTAGAATTGAGGAACCAGTGCAATACTTGAGGCTTCCTCCTCAGGGAGATTCTACGAAGAATGCTTACTTCAAAATAAAGCCTCTCTGCAAGACTTCAAGTTCTAATAATTTAGCCAAAATTAGAGTGCGTCTGTATTATGAGTTCAACATGCTCGAGGTTGATGTAATCAGTGCCGAAGTCGTAGGGAAAATGGATGACCCTACATGCTCCCAGCTGGAGCTGGAAAATCCTGTATCTTTCAAGCAAGAAAGGCTGGAGCGGGAATACGTGGATTTTGACTCTGTCCGGCCCAGGGTCATGCATATTGACATCAGCAGACGAAGGGAAAACTACTATTTTACATTCGCTTTTTACAAAGCCTTGAAACGAAAGGTCGAATTTTCAGCCCCTGTTCCCCTCTCTGAAAATGATTTGGAATCTGATCTGGTTTGCATCAGGAAGCTCTGGTATGACATCGCGCTGAGTGATACATTTTCTAATCAGGTTGAGGGGAATAAATTTGAATTTTACAAAAACATGCAGAAGCTTGCAAAGGAAGGGCGTGGTCTCTGGACAAAGCTTTTCCGGCAGGAAACAAACAGTGCCATGTATAAAATAGGTAAGTGGCTGGAGAAACATCCCCTGGAAGAAGGGGGGATCATCCAAATTTCCATCCAGGAAGAAGCCTCTAATTTCGTCTTCCCTTGGGCTCTGCTCTATGACAGAGATGTGGCTAAGCGTGCATCCGAACTGGAATATGAAGGTTTCTGGGGTCTGCGATACTGCATCGAACAACAACCACCTGGATATTTCAGGTCTCCTATTGATGCCGAAAATCCTGTGCCTCTCAGGAAGCCTGATGAGCCTCATTCCTTCCAGAGCAGTCTTAAAATGGCTTTCATGCTATGGGAGAAGTTCAGGAATGCGAAAGAGCAAAAAACCCTTATGAAAAAGCTGGCCAAAGAAAGCAAGGGGACTTTTGAAGTTACTGGCCCTATTACAGATGAAGATAGCTGCTACGAACTCTTGGAAAACTGCAATTCCGATATACTATACTTCTACACTCATGGCTACACCCGACACAGAATGGCGGATGTAGGGGTGGGACCGAATCTGGATTTTTTTGTGAAACAATATGAAAAGCTGGATCAAGATTCACCTCTGCGCAAAACCTATAAGCTGCTCTATGATAGCATAAAAAAAGGCAGTTTTGAACCTGAACGCTCCTGGATAGGGCTAAGCTATGGGAAACTCTACCTCCGTGAACTCTATGAACATGTGAGCAATTTTTACGCCAGTCCTCTAGTAATCTTGAACATGTGTGAATCTGCCCAGGTAACACCTTCACTTTCTGATAGCTTTATCCATTTCTTCTTGGACCGGGGTGCCTGTGCAGTCTTAGGGACCGAATGTCCGATGACCGTTGAGTTTGCTCATCCATTTGCAGAAAAGTTCTTGGAAGACATACTTTCTGGAGAAGAGGTGGGCAAGGTCCTCCTTGAAGCAAGATGGCATTTTGTAAAGCTTCACAATCCGCTAGGACTTGCTTACACACTTTTCGGCCCTGCTACAGTCTGCTTTAGTCCTCCTGTGCTATTGAAATGAACTGTTTCTATGTAATTAAAACCGGAAAATTGAGAGAAACAAGTAAAGGAGTAAGAAAATGTCAGAAATGAGTGAACAGTCTGAATTGAACATAGAGGCCAGATTGGCCGTGGAGAAACTATTGAAAGCCGATGAAAACCAGCTTTATGTGGAGCTTGGCATCCGCTCTCAAGCGATCGCAAAAGATTTTGCTGTGAGTAGCGCTTTCGAGCCGGAAGTTGTTTATGAGGAAGCTGAGATGGGGTTCATTGACGACTTGAAGGAATTCGGAAAGCGAATCTATAGGCGACTGGAGCAAGAGATGTACAACCTATTTTGCAAATCTACTGCAGAGGATGAAGAAGACCTTAAAAAGTTTGCCAACGCTTTCAATATTGGAGAGACTGAGGTTGCGGCAGTCATGACTGCCCTACTTGTCACCCAGTTCGGCATGGCCCCGGCAGTTGCACCTGTAATAGCAGCACTTGTTATCAAACGTTTCTTCGACCCAGTCTACGAAGAGTTCTGCATATTCTGGGGTGAAAAAATCTCAGAAATAGACTGAAAAGGAAAAAAGAATGTCAGATTGTGGTGTTTTAAAAAGAATCATAAATTTAATTCACTATCTTTTCCTTTTTCGTTTGTCTATCTGACCATTCTTAAAGTAATTTATATATTTTGATGATTTAATTAATTGCTGTAAAATGACAATCAATCAGTGGTAATATGGGAACATGACAATTAAAAATCCAAATGGGCTTTTCCAGAGAACATTTCAAAAACAAACCTCACTCCCCTTCCCACCACTCACAGATCCCCTTAAAATCACAATAATAACAATTTGGCTCCCCATCAACCTCGAAGTCATCCTTCAAGACCCTTGCAACCACAGCATTGATCCCGTCCACCACAGCATCAATCCTCTCCTCATCTACATCCATCATCCGGAGCTCCTGGACCTCGGGGTTGACGTAAAGGAGGCCTGCTTTTACCGGGAGCTTGCCGTACATCTCCTTCACGGCCAGGCAATAGAGGGCTATCTGGACATCGTCCTTCAGCTTGTTCTTTGAGAGGGTGGTTTTGCCGGTCTTGTAGTCGATGACGATGTATTCGCCTTCCGGTGTCCGGTCTACCCTGTCGATGACTCCTCCGAAATGGGCACCGTTCAGGTCGAGGTCGAACCATTCTTCCACTGCAACGGTCTCGTTGGGATTGTCGGCTTCGAAGCGGAACCAGAAGTCCAGCATCTGCTTCATCTTGCCGTGTTCCTGTTGTTCCTGGGTTCTGGAAGGGTAGGC
This sequence comes from Methanococcoides sp. AM1, assembly GCF_900774055.1. NCBI lineage: Archaea > Methanobacteriati > Methanobacteriota > Methanomicrobia > Methanosarcinales > Methanosarcinaceae > Methanococcoides > Methanococcoides sp. AM1. Next base: position 105,375 of record NZ_CAAGSW010000003.1, read on the forward strand.
TGCAGGGTCCCAGATGTCATCCAGCAGCTTGTTGGCTGTGGAGATGTCAATGGATTCTCCCTTCATGTCCATTTGGGACAGTTGTTCGTAGACGGAGTGGACGTCTGTACCGACCTGGAAATAGGCCTTCTGCGGAGTGGGTATGTTGAGGACTGTCCCGTACTTGAACTTCAGCGGGCAGTCCTGGTATGTCTTGATCTTGGAAGCCGAGAATCTCATGTTCGGGTCCACAAGTGGCGGGATGTTGTTATCGATGAGGTCCTCCAGTTCCTGCGGTCCTTTCGGGTTGACCTGCAGGAAATCCTTTGCATCAAAGGCAGACAGGTTGCCTTCATCCTCGATCTCCCTCAGCTGGGCGAGGACCACAAGGGATTTCAGGGCCTGCTTTAATTGGCCCTGCTTTGAATACATGCTGAGCATCCGGAGGAACTCGTCCTTTTTCTTCATCAGGGGTGAGACATCCTCCACCTCGCTCTTCCTTTCGAACTGCTCTGCTTCGATATACTCGACCAGCGGATTTGAGGTGTACTCAAGCTGTGTGAGGAACTCGCTCGCAGAGACCTTCCGTTTGTTGCCTTCATACTTCTCAGGGAACACCAGGAAAAGCTCTTCCTTTGCCCTTGTCATGGCAACATAGGCCAGCCTTCTTTCCTCCTCAAGGTGCAGCACCTTTTCATCCACATCCCTCTGCCTGCCCTTTGAGAGCGCTTTTGGCACGGTGAAGGCCTTTCTCCTGTAGGTCAGAGGAAGATGCCTGGTGGCCATGTCGCATACGAACACCACCTTTGCTTCCTTGCCCTTGGACTGGTGGATCGTCATCACCTTAACAGTATCTTCATTACTGGACACTCCCTCGTCCAGGTCAAGCCCGAACACCAGCTCCAGATCCTCAACCACGGTTTCCAGCTCACTGCCGCCATCCACAAGCTCGAGGTCTTCTACAGTGGTGACAAGGGAGTTCAGGATGGAAATGTTCCTTCTGGATACCTGCGTATCCTCCTGCAACTGTGTCCTGTAGAAGTCGGTCTTCTCGGACAGCAGATGCTTCACAGTATCCGATGGCAGGTGGCTCTTCTTGTATTCTATCAGGTCATTGAGCCGGGACACGATGGACCTGATCAGGTCCTTCTGGCTGATGTCAAGCTCGTCAAGGTGGTAGAGCAGCACGGAATATATCCCGTCGCCTGTATCGCTGTCATCCCTGCTTATCTTCAATGCCTGGAGGTTGATCTTCTGCAGGTTGTGCTCGCTCACACCTTCCCTTGACAGTATCTTTGCAAAGGCTATCCCGTTGTTGAAAGGATCAGCTACTACATGGAGGTATGCCATTGCTTCCCTCACCACCGGGAAACGGTTCAGCTGGAGGCTACCGACAAATTCCACAGGGACCATCCTCTGCTTCAATGATTCGCTGAACTTCTTGCCGTCAGCCCTTTTCCGGGTAAGTATGAAGATCTCCCCCGGCCGGACACCGTCATTGATCATGTCCGTGATCTCTTCAGCAACCCACTCTGCCTCGCTCACATCATCAGGTGCCTTGACCACCTTTACCTCACTCTTTTCACCATTGTGGGCTGTGAGTTTCTTCTCCTGCCTCTGCGGGTTGTTCGCGATAAGCTGCTGGGAGAGCTGTACGATCTGGGAGCTTGACCTGTAGTTCTTCTCAAGCGGGATCTTCTCAAGGGAGTGGTAGTATTCCTGCAACTGCTCTATGTTGGCAAGATATGCTCCCCTGAAACGGTATATGCACTGGTCATCGTCAGCCACGCAGGTCAGGTTATTGCCATCTGCGATCAGGTGCACCAGGAACAGCTGTGCAAAGTTGGTGTCCTGGAACTCATCCACGAGAACATAGTCATACCTGGATCTTACCATGTTCCTGACAACATCATTCGTCTCAAGGAGGTTGCAGGCCATGGTGATCATATCGTCATAGTCAAGGAAACCATTGTCACTCTTGTACTGCTGGTAATGCTCATAGAATCTTGCAAGGTCGCTCAGCTTTAACAGGACATCCCTTTCACCTTCGTCGATACTCTCATCTTCCAGTTTCCTGCCTGCATATTCAGCCAGTTCTTCCGGAGATACCAGATGGTCTTTCAGCTGGGATACTCCTTCCAGCAGGCTGGTTATGAGGTCGTATGGCTGTGTAGGGATGGCAAGGTTCTGGAAATCGAAGGAATCGATGTTCTTGATCCCCCAGACGTGGGAGTGTTCCTTTGAGATCAGCTTTGCGTTCTGGTTTATGCCAAGGTACAGGGAGAACTCACGTATCAGGTCGTTGCAGAATGAGTGGAAAGTGGAGACTGTGATGCCAGATCCGACGCCTATCTTGTTCTCGATCCTCTCCTGCATCTCTCCGGCTGCTTTTTCGGAGAAGGTGAGTGCCAGTATCTTTTCCGGGGAGAGGTTGTTTTCGGTGAGATCGACCACTTTCTCTGTGATTGTGAATGTCTTTCCTGAGCCGGGGCCGGCGAGGATCAGGAGTGGGCCTTCGGTATATGTGACTGCTTTGAGTTGGTCCGGGTTGAGTTTGGTGGATGGCAAGATCGGGTACCCCTTTGTAGTTCTGGTTTGGAAAATGTTCTATAAGGGGTTACAGATTTTAGGAGTGTTATAGTTTGCTATTTTGTCTTGGGAGTTGAGTTTATTTCCAGCGTTTGATCTGTGTACCAGCTTTCATTAATATCCTCATATATGAAGCAAAATTCCAATAGTGACTACCCGTTCACTCCAAATTTACATATAAATGAAAAGTTTTAGGAAAGGCTAAATTATTACCAAAACACGTATATAAGTTAACACTGTTCATCCCGCATCTAATACCTCAGGCAACAATATAATCCTACGAGTTTTTGAAATGGAATCGAATAACATCTCCCTAAAAAATAAGATCCTTCTTTATGTCATCCTGGGTGCTTTTTTAGTGCTATCTGTATCTGCAATAGTTAGTATTTCTACAGTAATATCTCAGCAGGAGGAAATGGCATATCAGCAGTCCATAGAACTTACCAAGAACTACGCAAATTATTTCGATGGTAATACAAGAACAAACCAGGGTATTGTTAAAACGATTTCAACAACAATGAGTAATTATGAGTCAGCTGATAGGGATGAGGTGAATTATATACTAAAGGGCTTACTTTTGGAGAACCCTCAACTGGTTGGAGTTTATGTTGGCTATGAACCCAATGCTTTTGACGGGAAGGATGCTGAATTCATAGGAGCGGAAGGCCATGATGAGACCGGAAGGTTTGTACCATACTGGAACACGATAAACGGCCCGATAAGTGTTGAGCCTCTGGTAGATTATGAAACATCAGAATATTACCAGGGTCCAAAGAAACTCAAACAAAACGTGGTCACAGAACCTTACCTTTACCAGGGAATACTGATGGTAAGCTATGATTCTCCTATTCTCAGGAATGGTGAGTTTGTTGGGGTCGGCGGGGTTGATGTGTCTCTCAATTATTTTGATGAGGTCGTTTCTGATGTTGCTGCTTTTGAGAGCGGTTATGCTTTTATTACAAGTAATAGCGGAATGCTGTTGTCACATCCTGAGCATAAGGAGTGGATCGGGACAAAGACGTTAAATGACTTTGGTGTTCCGGAGTTCTCTGAGATGGCAACCGAGATCAGGGATGGTAAGAGAGGATACATCGAAACAATTGACCCTGACACAGGCAGAGAAGTTGTAATGTTCTATGAGCCTATAAATGAAGGAACCTATAGTTTTGTGCTCTGTGCTCCAAAAGATGAGATGCTTGCTGGAGCAACGATCTTGCGGGATAGGCTGATATCTATGTCACTATTTTCAATTATTCTCGTGGGTGGGATTGCTTATATGGTTGCACGCTCGACAGACCAAACCATCAAAAAAATGCTAAACGATTTTAAATTGATATCCGACAATGCATTGACCGGAAATTTTGATACAAGGGCTGATACCGATGTACAGGTCGATTTTAAGAAGATCCCTCTGAGCCTCAATCAAATACTGGACAATATGAGCAAGCTTACAAAGGACAATGAAAAAGCAATGAATGCATTGTTGTATGCAAAAATTGAAGCTGAAAATGCAAATCGTACTAAGAGTGAATTCATCTCAAATATGAGCCATGAGCTAAGAACTCCTCTTACTTTGATCATTGGTTTTTCGGATATACTTGATAGTGAAAATTATGGCTCTTTGAACGAACATCAAAAGAAATATACATCTGATGTTCTTAGAAATGCAAATCATCTTTTGGAGCTGATCAGTGATCTTTTGGATTTCTCAAATATTGAACTCGGGACGATGGAACTTCATATTAATGAATTCGTTGCACACGATGCTATTGATGAAATAGAAGCATTGATGATACCGATCGCATCAGAGAAGGATATTGACCTGAAATATAGCATCGATATTGAAGTGTCTACCATAAAAGCAGACATGATAAAATTCAAGCAGGTTCTTTACAACCTCGTGAACAATGCCATTAAGTTCACAGATCAAAGAGGAGAGGTTACTATTGGAGGAATAATCTCAGAGGACCTTGTGCATATTTATGTAAAGGACAACGGCATCGGCATTTCACCAGAGAATCAGAATAAACTGTTCAACCCTTTCTATCAGGTTGATTCTTCAAATACCAGAGAGTATGGGGGCACCGGGCTTGGCCTTGCACTTGTCAGGAAATTTGTTGAAATGCACGGTGGTAAGGTATGGGTGGAGAGTAAATTAGGCGAAGGCAGTACGTTCACATTTACAATTCCAATAGGACAAATGGTTGATGAGGATTGATGGCACGTATACCGGGTAGTTCTCTGATTTCCACTCAATATCACAAAACCCACAATTTACGCCAGGTTCATATCCTCCTGGTTTTACCTCTACAAAGTAACGGGTCGAACCGAGTTGTTCATAAAATTATGCAATTCAGACCTTATTTGCTTTTCCAGTAGTGTTGAACGTTTCATAGTTCTGATCTCCTTTATTCATTTGATAGCGGTTTAGGCAGGATCTTTACAGTGGCAGTTTTACACTTTTATTCATATATGGGTCACACCTTTTATTGCATCATATTTTACAAAAACAGAATACAAAAAATGGTGTATGTATTAACCAAAGCGTTTAAACATCGCAAATAGTATTAACTTTGAAGTAACTACAGTACACCAGAACCCTAATTAGGAGAATTAAAAAATGGTCTTAAAGACACTTCCATTCACAAAGGAACAGATACTGGAGATAAAAGGACAGTACCCGACCCCTTTCCACGTATATGACGAGAAAGCAATAAGGGAGAATGCAAGAAAGCTCAAGGATGCTTTCAGCATTCTCGAAGGATTCACAGAATTCTTTGCTGTCAAAGCATTACCAAACCCATATATTCTGAAGATACTGAAAAGCGAGGGCTTCGGTGCTGATTGCAGCTCATTACCTGAATTACTTCTTTCTGAGATGTCCGGTATCGTTGGTGAGGACATAATGTTCAGCTCAAATGACACTCCTGCAGAAGAGTTCGTCAAGGCAAAAGAGCTCGGTGCTATCATCAACCTCGATGACATCAGCCACATCGATTTCCTTGAAGAGACGGCTGGACTTCCTGAACTTGTATGTTTCAGGTTCAACCCGGGTACTCTAAAGAAAGGCAATGCCATCATTGGAAATCCGGAAGAGGCAAAATACGGTTTTACAAGGGAACAGCTCTTTGAAGGATACAGGATGCTCAAAGAGAAAGGTGTCAAGCGCTTCGGACTGCACACAATGGTAGCATCTAATGAACTGGACCCATCTTACTTTGTCGAGACCGCAAGGTTGCTTTTCGAGACAATTGTCGAGATATCAAAGGAGCTTGACATCCGCTTCGATTTCGTGAACCTTGGTGGCGGTATTGGAATACCTTACATGCCGGATCAGGAAGCTGTTCCATACGATGTCATTGCAAAGGGTGTCAAAGAGGAATATGATGCAAAGATCAAGGCCAATGGACTTGACCCGCTGAAGATCTACCTTGAGTGTGGTCGAACCATCACAGGTCCGTATGGCTACCTTGTTACTGAGGTAAGACATCTCAAGAACATCTACAAGGATTATGTAGGAACTGATGCCTGTATGGCAAACCTCATGAGGCCTGGTCTCTATGGTGCATATCATCACATAACAGTTCTTGGAAAGGAAGACCAGCCTGAAACACACAAGTATGATGTTACAGGTTCCCTTTGTGAGAACAATGATAAGTTTGCCATTGACAGGATGCTTCCCGAGATCGAGCGTGGTGACCTGCTTGCGATCCACGACACTGGTGCTCATGGTCATGCAATGGGATTCAATTACAACGGTAAGCTCCGCTCTGCTGAACTTCTGTTAAGGGAAGATGGCAGTTTTGCCCAGATAAGAAGGGCAGAAACGATCGAAGATCACTTTGTAACCCTTGACCTTGAGGGCCTCGGGGACTTCAGTTAAGAAAAGAACTTTAGTTCTGAAGCATATTTTGGAACGGAGATCTCCTTTCAAAATATGCTCTTCTTTTTTCTATAAATTGCATTCATCTTATTGCATTCTGTAGTGAAACTCTTATTAAGTTCAAAGTCTCTTTTTATTATTGATGACTGCTAAGGACGTTCCTATATTTGTGATACAGAAGCATCATGCACGCAACCTTCACTATGACCTGCGTCTTGAGATGGATGGTGTTCTCAAAAGCTGGGCGATCCCTAAGGAACCTCCGACTGTAGAAGGGGTCAAGAGGCTTGCCATACAGACCGATGATCATGCAATTGAATATGCTGACTTTGAAGGCACGATACCCGAAGGCAACTATGGTGCCGGCAAGGTCGAGATATGGGATCACGGTATCCTTGAACCAGAGATAATCAAAGAAAAAGAGATCGTTTTCAGTTTGTCAGGTGAAAAAATGAAAGGTAAGTTCGTCCTGGTAAAGACGAACTTCGGGAAAGCTAAGAATAGCTGGCTCTTCTTTAAGAAAAAAGAATAAACCTTTTATTTTCATTACTTGAGAGCTGCTTTTATACTGTTATTCTCATTGGCATCATACCATCTGTCAGGAACCTTGTATGTAATACTGGGGTCGTATTCCTGAGGCAGGAAGAACTTTGTTCCCCTGTCATCAAGTGCCTCTACAAATCCCGGATCAATAGATTCCAGTTTATTTTTCTCATTTTCTGCTGATACTGATTCTCCGATCCTGTAGTGTGCAAATCTCTTGTTATAGAGCACAGAAGTTGATCTGGGATCTATCTCCAATGCTTTTTCATAGTATCCAATTGCTCCTTCCACATCTCCGAGAATATTGGCAATAAAGCCTCGATTGTACCATGCAGAGATCGAATTGGGTTGCAGTTCAAGTGCCTTAGCATAGAAGTCTGATGATGCAACGTAACTGCTTGTCAGGTAAGCAGCAGTTCCTTTATTGTACCATGCAGCAGCATTATTTGGTTCGATCTCGAGAACCTTATCATAGTAGTACATTGCACCATTATAATCTCCGCTCATATAGAGGTCAAATCCCTTCATGCTAAGTGCTTTTGTGTCCGCAGGATCATTTGCAAGTATGCTGTCATAACAGTTGATAGCATTTCCATAAAGACCATTGTTCTCATATGCTTCCCCTAGTTTGTAAAGAGCAGCAGAGTCATTGATATTAATGGCAAGTATCAGATCATAGGATGCGATGGCATCCTCAACCTTTCCAGACTTTTCGAATGCAAGAGCCTGTGCAAATATTACTTCGACGTTCTGAGGATCGGTTTCCAGCACTTTTTCATAGGATAAGATCGCATCGTCGTAGTTCCCATTTTTATAGGATGTTTCTCCACGATAGTACCAGCCTTCAAGGTTTTCGGGTTCTAACTTCAAAAGCTCATTATAATATGTCAATGAATTATCATAAAGCTCAAGATTTTCGTATGAACGTGCTATCATGAACAATGAAGTTGCATCCTGTGGGTTGATCCTGAGAACATTATCATAGGACTCAATTGCATGGTAATGATCCCCGATGTTGCTATAATCCTGTGCAAGATAGAACCATGCATCACGGTTGTTAACATCAAGTTCAACTGCTATTCTGTAATTTTCAATAGCTTCAACTTGTCTTTTCAACATATCATATGTTCTTCCCCTCATGACCCACATATTGCTGGAATTGGGATCTATCAGGATAGCTTTATTGTATGAACTTAAAGCGGCTGAATAGTCACCGGTATTTAAAAGGGTATTTCCCTGAGCAAACCATGCATCCTCTGCATGGGGTTCAACACCTATCATATCAACATCTGAAGACTCTATACTATTGGTATCGACTGGATCGTAGTAGCCGTTCCCATTATCAAGATCCACGACACTGAACATTTCCATCAAGCCTGGTCCGACAAAATAACTTCTGACGGATGGAATGCTTGAAGAACTGTTTATCCTCTCCATTTTGCTGGTAGTTACCTGCACCTGCGTGTTTAAGGCTGAATTTGATGGTTCAAGTGTCAAAGCTTCCTGATAAATATCAATAGCTTCCTGATAATTACCATTTTTTGCCAGCACTCTTCCTTTTCTATAATAAGCATCAATAAAGTCGGGTTTCTGTTCGCTGACCATTTCATAAGCGATGATCGCTTGATCATATTCTTCGAGATGATCAAGGTCAAGTCCAAGTGCATACCATGCAAGAGTTAACTCCGGTTCGATGTCAACAGCTTTTCTGTAGCAATAGACAGCTTCGTTATACCTGTCGAGTTTATCAAGATCAAAACCCTTCTGGTACCATGCCTTTGAACACGAAGAGTCTTTTTTCAGAGCTGCAGTGTAGGATTCTATAGCTTCATCATACATACCCAATTCGTCAAGAGCAACTGCTTTGTTATACCAGACAGTGGGATGTTTTGTTTCAAGTTCAAGTGCTTTGTCAAAACTTTCAACGGCCTTTTCATATTGTCCCTGTTTTAGGTAGATCGAACCCTTATCAAACCACAATTTTGTTGAATCCATACTAAAATCGGGTGTTTGATCATAGCAGTTTTCCTCTCTGCTGGTGTTCAATTGTGCAATAGCAGGATATTGTAAGTATATCTTTGCAATGGTGTCGGGATCATTACCCAAAGCTTTATCGTAGCTAATAATGGCTTCATCATATCTTCCAAGACTGTCAAGGACAATCCCTTTGTTTTGCCAGGCTTTTGTATTGTCAGGATCAAGCTGGATCACCTGCCCGTAACTTATTAATGCATCCTGATATTTTCCAGTTGATTCGAATGCTTCACCGAGTTTTAACCATGCATCTATGTTGTAAGGGTCAAGTTCAACAACTTTCTGATACGCTTTTATTGACAGTTCAGTTTCACCAAGGATCGCATAGGCCTGTGAGGCGCTCCACCATGCATCACTGTTCTTCGGATCGAATTTACTGACCATACTATATGCTTCAATTGCCTTTTCATATTCTCCAAGGCTGTCATATGCCTGACCTTTGTGGTACCATATGGTCGTATTATCCGGATCGATCGTCAAAGCTTCATCATATAGTTCGATAGATCTGGACATCTTTCCATCTTCTGCATAATCTATAGCTTTCATATAGATGTAGGACGAGCGCTCCATTTGCAGCTCAAGGAAACTTCCATAGATCTTCATTGCTTCATCGTGTTCACCGATGCTGTCCAATGCCTTTGCCTTGTGATAAAGTACAGTTGCTTCTTCTGAGCTCATATCTTCTGTTGTCTCAGATATTGTCATGGAAGCATTTACTTTAGTGGAATTATTTGATCCACCTGGCTTTGTCAGGTATTTTTCGATCGAGACCAGTGCCTGATCATATATTGAAATAGCAGACTGGTAGTCCCCTTTTTCAGAAAATGCCATGCCTTTTTTGGTAAGCGTTGGTACATGATCAGGTTGAAGTTCCAGTATCATGTCATAATATTCTACTGCTTTATCGTACTCCCCAAGAAGGTAATATGTTGAGGCTTTATTATCAAGAGCTTCAACGTAATCAGGTTCAATCTCGAGGGCCATATCGTATTTGACCAGTGCTTCTTCATAGCTTCCGTTCAACGTTAAAGCAGATCCTTCTTCATTCAGCTCTCTGGCATCAAAGCTCAGACTTTGAGCCTGAAGGCCAAATCCTGAGATCAGAACGATAACAATTAGTACACTTAGAATGGATCCTTTGACCACCATATTTTAACCCATTAAAATCATTTTTTAATTCAGAAACCAGATATTTTTTTTGTATCTAGTAAGTTAATAGCATCAATTTCGTTTTTATTAGTAAATTTTATCCATATCCTTTTAACTTGTCTTTTCTTTCAAGGTCTTATTTAGATTAGAGCTATTCACTAACTTTTATGATAACATGAAAATAGCTCTAACACAAATAAAGTTTTCCATTAATCAGATTTTCTTGTCTTCTTTTATATATTCATTTAATCATTTGATCCGTCAAAGATATCTTCATAAGCATCTGTCCAGTGCAACTGTGATCCACCTGCAATGAACATTGCTACTGCTATGGCTTCGGCGATCTCTTCCTCTGTTGCACCGTTTTCCTTTGCTCTTTCAGAATGTATCTTCACACATTTCTCACATCTCATAAGAACTGCAGATGCGACTGCTATAAGTTCCTTGACTTTCAAGTCAAGTGAATTTTTCCTGAATATTGCTGAACGCATGTCTCCAAAAGCCTTAGAAGCTTCTGGTAAATTGTCATCTAAAAATGTCATTATCTCTCTCCCTGGTCAATTTTATCGAATACAATTGCATTATCACTTATCAGAAGAACGGTTAATTTTGTAAACAAGCCATACATGGTCTTTCTCCAGTTCCTCACATTTTAACAGTTCTAGTTCGATAGGCTTTGTCTTCCTGATATTGGCAAACAAGGTATCGGTTCCTTTCCCTGTCAAAAGGGGCATCACGATCAGGCTGATTTCGTCTACCAGATCCTCTTCGAGCAATGCTCCGTTAAGGCTGCTTCCGCTGTCGACCAGAACTTTTCCTGCCTTGTACTTTTTACTAAGCAGTTCGAGTGCTTCTTTAAGGTCAACGTGTTCTTTACCGGTTACAATGAAGTCGTAGTCTCTTTCTTTAAGATATTCCAGGTATTCCTCTGGCGTTGATCCTGATACAAGTACGATCACATCCCGGCACATATCGAATCTTCGGAACACATGTAGTGATCCTTTCAGAATACCCTTTGAGTCAATGATAGCCCATATTGGGATCGTGCTTTCTCTTTCAGTTTTCCTGAGATCGGCATCCTCTTCCGATGGAACCCCACCAAACATTTCGATCCCGGTCTTTGCAGTGTTTGCTCCTACAAGGTGAATGTCTTCTCCAAAGCTTACCGCTGTTCCATAATGGATTCCCATATCGACCTCGATGTCCTGAAATGAGCCATCAAGGCTAATGGAATTATGTATTATTACCTTTGGCTTTGCCATGTAACCCCATAGTTACATTGTTCTCTTCAAAGAAAAAAGCTACCGTTGTTCAAAGGCCAAAGTCTGCAAGAAATGCTACGAAATCTTCGTATTTATCGAGGAAGTTCCTTCCCTTATCGGTCAGTGAATATATCTTGCGTTTTTCCTTGTATGGTCTGATTGCGATAAGGCCCTTTGATTCAAGGTCTCCGACATATTCTTCGAACATCTGGAAGGAAAGGTTCGATAACCTCTGAAGTTTTGTTGGACTGATCGTATTGTTGGACTCGCGGATAACTTTGAGTATATCCCTTATGATCTCCAGACGGCTTCTTTTCTGGAAAGGCTTCATATTGTTAGAATGCGAGTCCATTTTCGAATTCCTTTAAGAATAATGAAATAAGCTACGATCGTAAGTCCGTTTATGACATATCCTGCTATAGTATCTTCTGCTATCACATTACTGAAAGTACCAAGGAAGTTCAGTGTAAATATAATGATAAGCCCGAGATAGTAAGGGTGGTTTATTGAACCTATCCTTCCGGACGATCTGAGATTAGATCTTATTAACATGAGTATCAGTATAAATATACTTCCTTTGTAAATAATTGTACTGGCAAGTCCATAATGTCCTGATATAAATCCGTATACCATTACATCCATCAGGACGAATACCATCAAACCCAGGAAAAATATTGATTTATATCTTCTTTTCGTGGAGATATTATCGAAAAGCCGCCATGTAATTGTATAAAGCAATTCTGTGTTTGCTATCCAGAAAGAACATCCTGCTAATATCAGTGCAGGAATTCCTACTATCATAAAGAACAATGTTCCGGCTTCCAATGAAAATTTTGCCATTACCATTGAGATCAGCATTGTCAGAAGTGCAAGATTTCCAACACCGAAGAAAAAGAAGGTATTTTTGAAATGCTTAAGTCCCTCATACTGGCTAATTGAATAAAGTTTGGCTATTTCCAGATAGATCATCAATGCAAGAATGGCCATGACAGGATATGCAATGAGGTCGAATACAACATCCGTTAATGTATACATGGATGTCATTTCTGTTGCCATCTCAAGTATCTTCGGTGTCAGTATTGCATCAACAGCATCGATTGCCATGTTCGGTCCTATGTAGGAGCTGGTATATATAAAAAATGTAGTTAAACTATGTTTTTCAACTATCTTTCTCAACTACTTCTCGTTTTTATAGATGTCAGTATTTACAACAGTTCATGTCAGAACCACTGATCGCTTTCAGTAACGTCTGGAAGACCTACCAGATGGGAGAAGTGCAGGTAAATGCCCTCCGGAATGTAAGTGTTTCCATAGACCGTGGAGAGTTTGCTGCTATCATAGGCCCTTCAGGAAGTGGGAAATCCACAATGATGAATCTTGTAGGCTGCCTTGATGTCCCGTCTGAAGGCGAGATCTTCCTTAAGTCAAGGAATATATCTGAAATGACCGAATCAGACCTATCCACACTCAGAGGGAAGACCATTGGATTCGTTTTTCAGCAGTATAACCTGATCCCGGGAATGTCCGCTCTTGAGAATGTTCTTCTTCCCCTTGAGATCCAGGAAGTTGAAGATAATGTTGCCATGGAAAGAGCAAAGGAATCCCTTGAAATGGTCGGCCTGTCAGACAAGCTGAACAACAGGCCCAGCCAGCTTTCCGGCGGGCAGCAGCAACGCGTTTCCATTGCAAGGTCACTGGCATGTGATCCCGAGCTTATTCTTGCAGATGAACCAACCGGTGCTCTGGACAGTAAGACCGGGCGTGAGGTAATGAACATTCTTCAAAGGCTCTGGAAAGAGAAGGGAAAGACCGTGGTGATGGTAACCCACGACATGGATCTTGCACAGTATGCTGCGAGGCACATAGTTCTAAAGGACGGTCAGATAGTTCGCGATGAGCTTAATGATAATTTGTCCGGGGATGGATCTCAGACAAACTTTGATGATCATAATATCTAAAAAAGGTGATCCGATATGAATTTTAAAAAGATTTCAACAATTTTAGTATTATTCCTTTTCATTTCAATGTTATTTGGACATACTGCAATGGGCATGACCAATTCTGACAGGGGATTGATCGTAGATCTACTGAACCAGAAACCAGATCCTGTAAAACCTGGTGATGTTCTTGAAGTTAGATTTTCTATCCAGAACACCAGGTCAAGTGCAACAGATAACGTTATTGTTGAGGTAGTTCCAAAATACCCTTTCAACAAAGTTTCCGGGCAACCGTTGATCGAGAATCTCGGTAAGCTCGGAAAGCGGTATGAGGATGAGAACAGCAAAGTTGTAAAGTTCGAACTTCTAGTTGACAACAATGTCAACGCAGGTCAATATCCTCTTGAGGTATTGGTCTATGAGCAGGGTAACAGGGAGCATGTTTCCCTAAAACAGGATGTCATGATCGATGTTGACAGTGAATCCAATGCTGAGGTCGAGTCCATCAGCCTTGAGAAACTGGTTCCGGGAAAGAAGACCAACCTGTCCTTTGTCATAAAGAACGTTGGAAATTCTCCTTTGAAGAATGCTATGTTCTCATGGGATAGCACAGGTGACCTTATACTTCCTGTAGGTTCAAGCAACGTGAAGTACATCAATTTCATCGATATTGGTGAGAATGCGACCGTAGAGTACCAAGTATTGACAAATGTCAACACAAAACCCGGACTCTACAAGCTGGATATGACACTTATTTATGATGATGTGGAGGAACTGCAAACCATCACACAGGCCGGAACACTGGAGAACCAGAAACGTAAGACCATTGAGAGTAAAGCAGGTATCTATATCGGTGGTACAACTGATTTCGATATCGTTTTTGTCGAGCAGACCATAAGGGGTGATTATTCCTTCTCGGTTTCCAATATCGGAAACAACAAGGCAAGTTCAGTGACCATATCCATTCCTGACCAGGATGGCTGGAGTGCGAACGGTGGTTCAAATTCCGTTGTTCTTGGCAGTCTCCAAAAAGGCGACTACACGATAGCAGATTTTGGCATTACTCCTGACACTTATGGTGAGTTCCTTCCATTGAAGTTCCAGATCGCCTATACATCAAGTGATGGTGAGAGAGAAGTTCAGGACAAGGAATTGTCAGTACTTGCATCAAAACCGGTGATAATACAGGAATCAGCCAAAAGCAGCGGGTCAAACAGCTGGATAGTTCTTGCTTTCGCAGTTGCTTGTGTTGCAGGCTTTGTGTTCTATAAGAAGAAAAAGCTCTAACATTTCTTCTTATTCGGGGTATTCAACATGAAACCGGCAAAGATATTCAAGATATCATTGAACATGGTCAAAGCCAATAAACTGCGAAGCTGGCTTACTATAATTGGAGTTATCATAGGGATAGCTTCTGTTATGACCGTGGTGACAACAGGTGAATTTTTCCAGGACCAGGTAACCAAGACACTGGAAGGATTTGGAGGTGATACTATCACCATAGTCGCTTCCACGCCTTTCCAGGTCATCGATGAAGAAGAAGTAGGTGTTGATCCTGTTAAAGATCAGGAGTACAATGAGTACCTTGAAGACCCTGATATGGATACACAGGCGAAGTTAACAAAGAAGGATGTGCTCACTCTTGAGAGGATCCCTGAGGTCGAGTATATCAATGTAAAAGTTGAAAGCAGTGCATTACTGGCAATGGGTACAGAAGAGACATCCGTATGGATAAGCGGCGTGGACCCGAAGGTATGGGGGAAGATAACCACAGACAAGATCGCTGAAGGTCGGATGCTAAAACCCGGTGATCGGAATGTTGTGGTTATTTCCGATTCACTTGCAAACGAGGCGTTCAAAGATAAGAAGATAAGGCTTAACCAGATGATCGTCATGAATGAAAGATCATATCGCGTAGTCGGCATCCTTGCAAAAGGGGACGGCCTGCTTGGGGGCATAAGCAGTATGTTCGGCAGTAGTGTGTATATGTCATGCGATGATGTTTATGACCTTCAGGGTGAGGACGATGCCTTTGCAAAAGAGGAAGGCGTCTACGATTCAATTGAGGTGAAGCTTTACGAGGGTTCCGATGTGAATACTGTGCTCGATTACATGGACAATAAATTGCAGTTATCAAGACGCGTCGATGAGGATTCCAAGGATTTCTACATTTCCTCACAGAAGGAAATAATGGAAGGTACTAATAAGTTAATTACCGGTCTGACCGCATTCCTTGCTTTCATTGCAGGTATCTCGCTGCTGGTAGGCTCAGTAGGTATTGCCAACACCATGTTCACTTCAGTGCTTGAGAAAACAAAGGAGATCGGTATCATGAAGGCGATCGGTGCCCGAAACGAGGACATCCTTCTGATATTCTTGTGCAATGCTGCCCTGATAGGTCTTGTAGGCGGTCTGCTTGGAATTCTTCTGGGAACAGCAATAGTGCAGGTTATAGTGTTCCTCATTTCGATGCAGCTGAAGATCGCATTTGCATTCACATTGAGCCTGAAGGCAACGGCAGTAGCAACGATCGTTTCAATTGGAGTTGGCCTGGTGGCAGGTCTCATGCCTGCAAAGAATGCTTCGAAGCTGAATCCTGTGGATGCTTTGAGGTATGAGTAAATTGAGAAGGGAATGGAGTACTGAGGAACATTGATCCCGGTTCTCTGATCCTCTTTATTTATTTATTTATTTATTTATCTATTTATGTTTTTTTTACTATCGGAATTGATCAATTAAGGCACAATAACAGTTGTTGCTTAGAAATACTTGAGTGGTGGGTCGAGAACTGTCCCTGATTTAACAGAAATGTCGAATTTTTTGAATTAATGAAATGTGGGTACTTCTTCGATGTCTTGTTCTTAAGCTATTCGTCAGGTCATTATTTTTTAAGATCGAAAAGAAGAGTAGTAACTCCAACTTCTTTACAAAAACAATTTTGGCAACTTTCCTCTAATATTTCCGGGCTTCTTTCATTAAAACAATTTCCACAATTTAGACACGTACAGATTCTCTGATCAGCCATTTTTATCAACCTTCCCCATTTCTTTTCAAATATATATGTTTCAACACTTATAAACTATATTATTTTTTATCATGCATTCCTCTAATATGTAGGAAAGTAAGACTCGAACATAAGTTCTCTATGAAATGGAGATGCTATACATAAAGACCAGGAATATCAAGTTCAAAAGTGAAATGCAATTTTCTCTTATATATACTCTTCATTTAGTAACAACTTATTGTTGCTGAAGCAAAGGGGCTCTTCAGCAAAGAAAATATGAAATAAAGAAACAATCAATGTTTTATGAGATCTTGTTTCCTTTTATCATAGTCTGGACAAAATATATATTTGTCTTTAATATCCCATATTATGGGGTGATACAATAAAACTTCAAAACAAATTTCCAGTGCTTGAAGGATGGATCGAGAACTGCCCTTAGCTTAACAGGGATATCGAACTGCTGGAATGCATGAAATGTGAGCATTTCACAAAGATCGACTGCATCTTTATTGTCTGTGGCTACAAGGAGAAGTATTCCAAGCGGCGGAAGACTTATCGTGATGCAGAGACTGGTGAAGAGGCCATCAGGTGTGAGATTTCCTGAATTGGGTCTTTTTTGATCAGTTCGATGACTAATTGATGTGCAGCAAATTGATCGTTAGAAGTCAGATCGGTCAATATCCCGATCGGGAAATCTATCTTTGTTTTTCTTGATTAGATCATTTCAGTTACGTTCGGAGAGGTAAACTCCTGCAAGTACAAGCACTGCACCGATCACCACATAGATGTTCGGCACATTTCCGATTATTATGCTGTCCCCGATGATCGTTACAAGCGGGAGCAGGTAGATCCCGTTAGTGGTAGTGCCTGATCCTGCAAGGTGTATTGCTTTGTTCCAGAAAAGGAAACCAAATGCTGAGCAGAATACTCCCAGGTAGATGAGAGCAGCTATGACCACCAGCAGGTCATTTTGTGAGAATATGTCTATCCTCAGGTTCTGTGCTTCATAAAGTGCAAAGGGCAAAAGAAAGAGCGTGCCTGCTAATGTGATGTCCCGGGAAACAATGAGCATGTTCCTTGAACCCATGCGGTCTATGATCAAAGTGTAGAACACCCAGGAGAATACCGATCCGAACATCAGGAAATCTCCCAACGGGTTCAGGTTGAGATTGAACTTTCCGTTCAGTATTAATAGACCAACTCCGACAAAAGCAATGAAAGCTCCAAGATACTTTATTGGTTTTGAGAATTTCTTTCTGAGAGCATCTACGGTGAATAGGAAGAACACTGGCACTGTGGCACTTATGAGAGATGAGTTGGTGGCTGTTGTGAATGTCAGTGCTACGTTCTCGAACATATAGTAACAGGTAATTCCCAGAAAACCGGCGATTGCAACATACTTGATCTCATCTCTTGTGTAGTTCTCTTTTTTCCTGCAAATAGAGAACAGGAGAACGGTAGCAATGAAAAAACGTGTAAATCCGATTGTTGCAGGGTCAAGATAGTCAAGCAACACTTTTGTGGCAACGAAGGAAAATCCCCAGATGGCAACGACCATCAACATGTAGAGAATTCCTTTTGTACGATCTTCCATTTTCACCACTCTTTATAAGATGTCAATATAAGGATTGCTTTTGTGAGCCTGTGTTTTTATATATTGGTTTCGATATGTACATTCATATAAGGTATGATATAACTCAATATCTAAAAAGGAAGACCTCATGTGATCCGATCGATACTGGACAATGACCTTTACAAGTTCACAATGCAGATGGCTGTACTGGAACTTTTCCCTGATGCACGGGCAGAATACCATTTCATAAACAGGGGAGAACAGCGCTTTACTGCTGAGTTTGTAGCAGAACTGCGACGAACTATTAATGAGGATCTCGTTGGACTGGCATTGACCGATGAGGAATACTCTTGGCTCAGAACGAATTGCCCTTTTTTCAAACCTTCTTATATTGAGTATCTTAAGAACTTCCGTTTCGATGCTTCGGAAGTGAACTTATCCCTTACTGATGATGGTGACCTTGACCTCTGTATCGAAGGTCCCTGGCACAGTTCCATTCTCTGGGAAATTGTTCTCATGGCGACCATCTCAGAACTCTATTTCACCATTGTGGAAAATGAATGGTTGAACAGGTTCGCATCCAATGGAGACGATCCTGAGATCACTTTAATGAACGAGTATGGCAGCCTGATGAACGAGATGGGTGAAGAGCTCAATTCAAATGGTTGTATCTTCTCTGAATTCGGAACGCGCCGTCGCAGGGGATTCAAATTGCATGACAAGGTTGTTGACGTTCTGCACAGGCTGGACTCATTTGCCGGTACGAGCAATGTCTATCTTGCTAAAAAATACGGTGTCCGTCCGATAGGCACCATCGGCCATGAATGGATCATGGGTAACTCTGCTCTTGTGGGACTTCGAAATGCAAACCTGTTCGCGTTCGAGAACTGGGTCAGGGTCTACAAAGGGGATCTGGGTATTGCTCTAAGCGACACATTCGGATCAAAGCCTTTCTTCAGGAATTTCAGCCTTGAGCTTGCCAAGATCTATGATGGTGTCCGTCATGACAGCGGTGATCCCTTCAAATTCGCAGATGAGGTAATTGAGCATTACAAGAAGCTGGGTATCGACCCCATGAAGAAGTCACTCGTATTCAGTGACTCGCTTCATGTAAAGGATGCTGTCCGGTTAAAAGAGCATTGTGAAGGCCGCATCAATTGCAGTTTTGGTATCGGCACAAGCCTGACGAATAATTCGGATTTCTTCAGTTACAGTCCTCCGCTTAACATGGTTATCAAGCTTCACAAGATCGATGGCATACCTGTGGTCAAACTGAGCGATTCTGAGGATAAGGCTACAGGAGATTGCGATGCATTGAGGGTTGCCAACTATATTTTCGGCAGGAAAGGGCTGGACGATTAAGTGTTATTTTTGAGCTGAATTTTTGGAATATTTATGGGGATAGCTGTAAGTCATGGAAGGTACACTCCCGTATTCGGTTCAGCTCCTTTACTAAATACATTCATTTGTTGCCCCGTTAATGTCATATACAGAAAACACGATTATCAGCATCATATATCATAATTAATGCTTTTTTTCAAGGAAACAATACAGGAAAAAGCTACTCAGCTGCCAATGCAGCGAAAACGCAATTTTTCATGGAGGATAAAAGATGATCGAAGCTTATCTAAAACACGAAGAAGAGAGGAAAGCTCAGGGAATTCCCGCACTTCCTCTGAATCCGGAACAGACTTCTGAACTTTGTGAGTTATTACAAAATCCTCCTGCAGACAAGGAAGAGTTCCTGCTCAACCTGTTCACGGAACGGATCTCTCCTGGTGTGGACCCCGCTGCAAAGGTCAAGGCAGATTTCCTTGGCAAGATACTGTCAGGAGAAGTCTCTTCACCGCTTATTGACAAAAAGGAAGGCATCAGGATCCTGGGAACCATGATCGGCGGCTACAATGTCAAATACCTTATCGAAGCACTCGGGGATGCTGAAGTAGCAGATGAGGCTACCTGTGCGCTTTCAGGTATAACTCTTGTCTACGAAGCTTTTGACGATGTACTGGAACTATCAAAGACAAATGAAGCTGCCAAAAAGGTTCTTGAGAGCTGGGCTAACGCTGAGTGGTTCACAGGCAGACCAGGAATTCCTGAAACCGTTACTGTAAAGGTATTCAAGGTCGACGGCGAGATCAACACCGACGATTTCTCCCCTGCAAGTGCTGCATGGAGCCGCCCGGACATACCTCTTCATGCACTGGAAATGGGCAATACCCGCTTCCCGGGAGGCATTGATGAGATGGCAAAATGGCGCGAGGAAGGAAACGAGGTTGCCTTTGTCGCTGATGTGGTAGGAACCGGTTCCTCCCGTAAATCCGCCTGCAACAGTGTGCTCTGGCACATCGGCAAGGACATACCATACGTTCCCAATAAACGCCGTGGCTGCGTGATCATTGGTACTGCCATAGCTCCTATCTTCTTTAACACAGCTGAGGACTCAGGTGCCCTGCCTCTGCAAATGGATATCAGCAAGCTCCAGCATGGCGACGTCATCACCATCAACACCGTAAAGGACGAAGTAACAGATGGGGAAGGTAATGTTATCTCCACTTTTGATCTCAAACCCAACACCCTCGCGGATGAATATCGCGCTGGCGGTCGTATTCCTCTCATAATTGGTCGTTCGCTGACCACCCGGACTCGCGAGGCAATGGGTCTGCCTGAGACAGACATATTTGTCACACCCGATAATCCGGTTCCTGAGCCGGGACAGGCTTACTCCCTGGCACAAAAGATAGTTGGTCGTGCATGCGGTGTAGACGGAGTTCTACCCGGCACTGCCTGTGAACCGATAATGACCACTGTAGGTTCCCAGGACACCACCGGTCCTATGACCGCCGACGAACTCACAGAACTTGCCTGCCTCAAGTTCCAGGCTCCAATGTTCATGCAGTCATTCTGTCACACAGCAGCCTACCCCAAGCCTGCGGATGTGAAGATGCACAAGGCACTGCCGAATTTCGTTTCTGAGCGTGCGGGTGTATCCCTGAAACCCGGGGACGGTGTCATCCACAGCTGGCTTAACCGCCTGCTGGTTCCGGACACAGTAGGTACCGGTGGCGACTCTCATACAAGGTTCCCGATAGGCATATCATTCCCGGCAGGTTCCGGGCTTGTTGCTTTCGCAGGAGCTCTTGGTTTCATGCCTCTGGATATGCCGGAATCCGTTCTGGTACGTTTCAGTGGTAAGCTTAATCCTGGCATCACGCTGCGTGATGTGGTCAATGCCATTCCATACTATGCTATCAAGCAGGGTCTGATGACCGTGCCAAAGAAAAACAAGATCAATATCTTCAACGGCCGCATCCTCGAAATAGAAGGACTCCCTGATCTCACAGCCGAGCAGGCATTTGAGCTGACGGACTCTGCCGCAGAGCGCTCAGCCGCAGCCGGTTGCATCCAGCTCGGTGAAAGATCCGTATCTACTTTCCTGCGCTCCAACCTTGCATTGATGAAAAAGATGATCGAGAACGGGTACAACGATGCACAGACTCTCCAAAACCGCATAGAAGCTGTTGAGGAGTGGCTGGAAGACCCGCAACTGCTCAAGGCGGATCCGAATGCAGAGTACGCCGCAGTCATAGGGATCGATCTTGCGGACATCAAGGAGCCGATCCTTGCATGCCCGAATGATCCTGATGATGTCAAGCTGCTTTCCGAGATTGCAGGCACCGCGATCCAGGACGTCTTTATAGGCTCATGCATGACAAACATCGGTCACTTCCGTGCTGCAGCCGCGATCTGGAGTGATCAGAAGTTCAACCCCGATGTCCGTACATGGATATGCCCACCTACCCGGATGGACCAGGCAAAGCTCAGGGAAGAGTCAGTTTTCTCCGTGTACAGTCAGGTCGGTGCTCGCATCGAGATCGCCGGATGCTCACTATGCATGGGTAATCAGGCTCGCGTACCGGATGAATCCATAGTGTTCTCCACCAGCACCCGTAATTTCGACAATCGTGTGGGTGACGGAGCTCAGGTCTACCTTGGTTCAGCGGAGCTTGGAGCGGTTATCTCCAACCTTGGCAGGATACCAACGGTCGATGAGTACATGGAAGTTTACATGGAGAAGATCGAGCCAAAACAGGCCGAGATCTACAGGTATCTTCAATTCGATGAAATGGAAGATTTCCTGTAATACAAACTGTAAAACTAACTGTGAAACTTGTTAAATGCGCAAAAATAGTAACTTTAAAGCGCATTTAACAATAATGGGCACACTATGCCCATTATCCACATTTTTATTCTTCACCTTGAAAACTCAGGAAAGGTGAAACTTTCAGCCTGTAAAGAAAAGATCAAGGAGATATCTTACTCTCCCTTCAGTGTGTCCCTGAGGAACTTGTGCAGGATACCGCCGTGTTTGCAGTACTCTACTTCTATTCCTGATGTGAGCCTGACATCCACATTGAAACTCTTCTCATTGCCATCAGCATCAGTTGCGACGACCCTGACCTCTCCTCCGGGCTGAATGTTGTCGATACCGATGATATCGTAGCTTTCCTGCCCTGTGATGTCGAATGTCCCGGCACTTTCTCCCGGCTTGAACTGGAGTGGGACAACTCCCATGCCAACAAGGTTGCTGCGGTGGATCCTCTCGTAGGATTCAGCGATAACTGCCTTTACTCCGAGAAGCTGTGTACCTTTTGCAGCCCAGTCACGTGAGCTTCCGGTTCCGTATTCCTTTCCTGCTACAATTACCAGTGGTACATTGTCTTCCATGTACTGCATTGCTGCGTCGTAGATGAAAGCTTCCTTTCCGTCTGGCATGTGGATGGTCCATGAACCTTCCTTGCCAGGTACCAGCTTGTTCTTAAGGCGAACATTTCCGAATGTTCCACGCATCATTACTTCGTGGTTACCTCTTCTGGAACCGTATGAATTGAAGTTCTCAACAGCAACTCCCTTTGAGATCAGGTACTTTCCTGCAGGATACTCAGGAGGAATTGCACCTGCCGGGGAGATGTGGTCGGTGGTGATACTGTCTGCAACGAACACGAGTGCACGTGCACCTTTGATATCTGACATCTCATCGATATCCATTGGGAAGTCCTGGAAGAACGGTGGCTCCTGTATGTAGGTGGAATCCCGGTCCCAGTTGTAGAGCAGTCCCTTTGGTGCATCCATCTGCTGCCAGAGTTCGTTTCCTTCGAAGACATTTGAATAGGTATTCTCGAATATCTCAGGTGTAACGTACTTTGCAGTTGTTTCAGCGATCTCTTCGTTGGTTGGCCAGAGCTCGTTAAGGTAGACCGGCTCACCATTCGGATCGCATCCCACAGGCTCGTTGGTCATGTCAATATCAACTGTTCCTGCAAGTGCGAATGCAACTACAAGCATTGGGGATGCGAGATAGTTGGCCTTTACATGCGGGCTGATCCTGCCTTCGAAGTTCCTGTTTCCGCTGAGAACTGCTGCTGTGGTAAGGTCCTTGCTCTCGATCTCATCGATAATGGACTGCCTGAGCGGGCCACTATTGCCGATACATGTCATACATCCGTATCCTACGAGATGGAATCCCAGTGCTTCAAGGTATGGCATGAGCCCTGCTGCTTTCAGGTAATCAGTTACTGCACGGGAACCGGGTGCAAGGCTTGTTTTCACGTATGGCCTGACCTTTAGTCCTCTCTCAACAGCCTTCTTTGCGAGAAGTCCGGCTCCGATAAGCACTGACGGGTTAGAGGTGTTGGTACATGATGTGATGGAAGCGATGACCACGGAACCGTGGTTCAATGCAGGGATGTCCTCCTCACATTTGATCTTTCCAATTCCGCTGTGTTCAGGGTGTGTCTTCTCGACAACTGCATATCCTCCGTCCTCAAGCCAGCTGGAATATTCGGATTCATCTACAGTTTTCATCTCGAAGGTGTCCTTCATGGTCTGGTGGAAGCTCTCGGACATCCTGCTAAGCGGGATGCGGTCCTGTGGTCTTTTCGGACCTGCAAGGGATGGCTCCACAGTGCTCATGTCGAGCTCAAGTGTTGAAGTGTATTTTGGATCAGCTTTGTCCGCCGATGCAAAAAGTCCCTGCTCGGTAAGATAATTCCTGACCATCTCTACGTGCTCTTCGCTTCTTCCGGTCATGAGCATGTAAGTCAGTGTCTTTTCATCAGCAGGACAGAATCCCATTGTTGCACCGTATTCAGGTGCCATGTTAGCAAGGATCGCCCTGTCCGGAAGAGTAAGGTCGCGGTAACCGGGTCCGTAATATTCTACGAACTTGCCTACAACACCGTGCTCCCTGAGCATCTGGGTAACGGTAAGTACAAGGTCTGTAGCTGTTACTCCTTCCTTCAGTCTGCCGGTAAGCCTGAAACCGACAACTTCAGGGATCGGCATGTAGTATGGCTGGCCGAGCATGACAGCTTCAGCTTCGATACCGCCTACACCCCAGCCAAGCACGCCCAGACCGTTGATCATGGTGGTGTGGGAATCGGTACCTACGAGTGTGTCAGGGTATGCAACGGTTTCACCGTCTAAATCCTTGAAGTGAACAAGTGGTGCGAGGTTTTCAAGGTTGACCTGGTGGATGATGCCGCTTGCAGGTGGAACCACACGGAAGTTGTCAAAAGTGTTCTGTGCCCAGTGCAGGAGTTCGTATCTTTCCCTGTTCCTCTGGAACTCGAGCTTCTCATTGCAGGAGATAGCTCTGGATGATCCGTAGCAGTCGGTCTGTACAGAGTGGTCGATCACAAGGTCTGCAGGGATCGCCGGGTTGATGTCCTCCGGCTTTCCGCCGAGTCTCTTCATGGCGGACCTGATTGCTGCAATATCTACAACTGCAGGAACGCCTGTAAAGTCCTGTAAGAGTACCCTTGACGGGATGTATGGGATATCAGCCTGTGGCACGTCATCAGGTTTCCAGGAAGCAAGGTTCTTTACGTCTTCTTCGGTCACGACCTTGCCGTCAACGTTCCTTAAGATATCCTCGAGCAATACCCTGATAGAATAAGGTAAAGAAGAGAGCTCACAGAGTCCAGTTTCCTCAAGTTTGGCCAGGCGGTATATGGTTATTTCCTTTTCCTTAAAGCTGAAAGTGTCTTTTGCTCCAAAAGCACCGGAATTTTCACTCATGCTCTACACCTCTGACCAATCATTTTTCTGATCTAACGAATTTTGCGCGAGGTCGTATCAGCCTGTTGTCTGAATATTGCTCAAGGCAATGTGCAATCCAGCCCGATATTCTTCCTATGGCGAAGACCGCGGTTGCAAGTTTTGAGGGAATGTCCAGATATTTGTAGACGACACCTGAGTAAAAATCCACATTCGGGTAAATTGGTTTGCCCTTTTTTCCCACAAATTCCCTGTAAGCGATCTCTTCCATCCTTTCGGCAATATCGAACCAGAGCATATCTCCCCTGTCTTCAGCTATCTCTTTTGCCAGCTTTTTGTATACCTTTGCGCGTGGATCATAGGTCTTGTAGACACGGTGGCCGAATCCCATCAGCTTTTCGTGCTTTTCAACTTTCCCTATTACAAAATTCTCCACCTTATCAACAGAACCTATCTCATCTATGGCTTCCATCACAGCCATACGTGCACCGCCGTGGAGAGGTCCCTTCAATGCGCATAGCCCGCCGATGACGGATGAGTGGATATCTGAAAGTGTAGATGCTATTGTTCTTGCGGTAAATGTGGAGGGGTTGAGTTCGTGGTCAGCACTCAGTATGAAATCTGTTTCGAGGATGCGGGCTTCAAGTTCAGATGGTCTTGTTCCACGAAGCATGTACAGGAAATTAGCACTATGGGATAGTTCCGGGTCAGGTTCAAGTTCTTCCATTCCGTGTTTTGTTCTCGAAAATGATGCAACGACCGTAGGAAAGCGTGCAATCATCCTCATTCCCTTTCTGATGTTCGCTTCAGGAGAATTATCGTTCAGGTCGGGGTCACAATGGGACATGAAAGAAATAGTGGTTCTCAGGGCATCCATAGCTTCAATATTGTAATTGCAGAACCTGATCACATTAAATGCACTGTCACTTATTGTTCTAAGTTCTTTAAGCTCATCCGAGAAACTTTTAAGTTCGTTCCGGTCAGGCAGTCTGCCATATATCAGCATGTAAGAGACCTGTTCGTAAGACATGTCTGCGAGTTCAGCTATATCGAACCCCCGATATTCAAGGATACCCTTTTCTCCGTCGATAAAAGTGATGCTACTTTCCAGTGCAACGATATTCTCCAGCCCTTTTGCAAAGTTATGTTCCATTAAAGACCCCCGATATATTTCCTTAATGTAAATCTGATATAATTCTATTAATCAGTTTTTACATTCTGTGATACTTTTAAGTCTGATAACAAAGATACATATTTTATGATGTTCGGGTCTTTCGCCGGGATCACGAACATCTTGCTATCAACAGGTGGGGATTATGGGTAGTTGGTATTGTTCTGTATGCAATGTGTACCATTATGATGATGACGTGGGAGATCCGGACTTAGGTATCGAACCCGGAACAAGGCCAGAGGATTTTCCGGATAACTGGAAGTGCCCCATATGTGGAGCTACAAAAGATAAGCTCAAACCTGTGATCGTTGAAGCAACTGAGAACATTGTCGCAGGAAGAACAAAAACAAAAAGTGTCAAGGTAGTTATCGAAAAAGGTGCCGACAATCCTCTTCTAAAACCCGAACTCGCACAGGACTATGGTAAACCTCTTGGTCTTGCAGGAATAGGTTCGGGAATATCCTATCTCAACAACTTCAGGGCTCTTGAAAAAGTGAAACTTAAGACAAGGCTTATCTGTGAACACCAAAAACCTGTGATCGAAAAGAACTTCTTCGGAACAAAAGTATGCATGCCCCTGTTCGCATCTCCTACTGGCGGTTTGAGCTATTTCGAGAACATCGAAGAAGAGGATTTCATGACCTCGGTCCTGAATGGCTGCAAACTTGCCAAAACCATCGGGTTTACAGGAGATACAGCTAAGGATTTCGATGAGCATCCTGGTATAATTGCTCTGAGAAGTGTAGGGGGACGGGGAGTAAATATCTTCAAACCACGTTCCCAGGATGTACTTCTTGACCTGATAAGTCAGTCTGAAAAGGCCAATGCAATAGCTGTTGGCGTGGACATTGACGGAGCAGGTTCGGTCAACTTCACCCTTGCAGGAAAACCTGTTTTCAGGAAGACCATTGATGACCTTAAGGAGCTCAAACGATCCACACCCCTTCCTTTCATGGTCAAAGGGATCATGTGTGAGCAGGATGCACTTGCTGCACTTGAAACCGGTGCAGATATAATTGGCATCTCAAACCATGGCGGACGTGTGCTTGACTCAACTCCCGGAGTTGCTGAAGTGCTTCCAAACATTGTCGAGGCTATCAGGGATTCCAGAGGTGGCAGGAAGGTCGTGATCACAGCTGACGGTGGTATCAGGACCGGTTTTGATGTGGTTAAGATGCTTGCACTGGGTGCTGATTATGTATTGACAGGTCGTCCAATAGTGCGGGAGGCTGTGCCACATGGAGCCGAAGGTGTCAGGAATCTGATCGAGTATATGAGGTCTGACATTGAGAAAGCGATGATCATGACAGCTTGCAATGATCTTGAGGATATTAACAGGGATATACTGTATGAGTATTGAATTACAATAATTGAAAAGATCGAAGAGTATAGTTCGATGATTATACTTTCTTTTTTGACTAATTATATTTTCATCCCTAAAACTTAAATCAGTTCACTGGCATATTTTATCTGGGAGTGATAATTGTATGCCAACGATTGCACATTTTGACCTGCCAGTTGATGATCCTGAGCGGGCAAAAAAGTTCTACGGTGAACTTTTTGACTGGAAGATAGAGAAAGTAGAAGGACCGTTTGAGTATTATTTCATCGAGACCACAGACCTTGAAGGTCAGCCGGGTCTTGGTGGAGGAATGGGGCTTCGTGGTAGTCCTGAACAGAGGATCACCAATTTCATTGGAGTAACTTCGGTAGATGAGTACTGCGACCGTGTGAAAGAACTCGGAGGAATGGTGCTCCAGTCAAAGATGCCTGTGCCCGGCTGGGGATATCTTGCAGTTTGTATGGATACCGAAAAGAACACTTTCGGTCTATGGGAAGTTAATGAGAACGCAGAGTAAGGTCATTTTAGATCCGGATCAGACCGGCCTGAGCAGGTTGATGGATCTTTGTTCCGATCTGATCTGACCGAATTTGATTCGAGCTGATCTTCGACTGTATCAAAGGGGAAATAAAATGAGTACAGATCTTGTAATAAAAGTAGGTGGAGCCGCAGGTCAGGGATTACAGACCATAGGTGTTGCACTTGCAAAGACCTTTAAATCGAGTGGTTTCAACGTTTTTGCCACCCAGTTCTACCTTTCAAGGGTAAGGGGTGGACATAATACGTTCCAGGTAAGGATAAGCGAGGAACCGATCAGGGCAATGACCGAGAAAGTGGATATCCTGATAGCTCTTGATAAAGAGTCTATTGAGGAGCAAATTGAGGAAATGTCCAATGGGGTCATAATATTTGATAATGATGTCGTTAAGATAGACAATACAAATGACCTGTTTTTCAATGTCCCGATGCTGAAGATCGCAAAAGATGTCTGTGGGAACAAGATATATTCTAATTCCGTTGCAAGTGGTGCTGCCCTTGGTCTGATGTGCTTTGAATTTGATTATCTTGCAAAGGTCCTGACTGAAACTTTCAAGAAGAAAGGAGAGGAGATCATTGATAACAATATCAAAGCAGCACGTGCCGGCTATGATTATGCAAGAGAGAACTTCCCCTCGGAATGCAAGTTCTCTGTGAGTGAACCTTCGGATAAAGATGGAAGGATGCTTATCGCAGGAAACGACGCTGTCGGACTTGGTGCTCTTGCTGCCGGAGTACAATTCCTTGCAGCATATCCGATGACACCATCTACAGGGGTCATGACCTATGTGGCTGCAAATGCTGATGACTTCAATGTCGTAGTTGAACAGGCAGAAGATGAGATCGCTGCCCTGAACATGGTGCTTGGTGCTTCCTTTGCCGGTGCAAGGGCTATGACAACAACTTCAGGCGGTGGATTCTGCCTGATGTCAGAAGCTCTGGGTCTTTCCGGTATCACGGAGACACCTGCTGTGATATTCTTATCCCAGCGTCCCGGGCCTGCTACCGGTCTTCCTACCATGACCGAGCAGGGTGATCTCCAGTTCGTGCTAACCGCAGCACAGGGTGAGTTCCCCCGCTGTGTACTGGCTCCCGGAACACCGGATGACTGTTTCTACATGACAGCTGAAGCTTTCAACATTGCTGACAAGTACCAGATCCCGGTCTTTGTCATGAGCGACCAGTATCTTGCAGATTCACTTTTCACATGTAAGAGGTTTGATCCCTCGAAGGTTAAGATTAAAAGATATCTGATGTCTGATGAAGAACTGGTCGGGAATGGTGAATATAAACGCTATGAGCTAACCATGACAGGTATCTCGCCGCGTGCAATACCCGGGCAGGCAGGAAAAGTGGTCGTTGCCGATAGTGATGAACACAATGAATATGGTCATATTGACCAGACCATCGAGAACCGTATCCTGATGAATGAAAAGAGGATGAAAAAGCTCGATCTTTTGAGAGATGATATGGAAACGCCGCATCAGTATGGTCCTAAAGATGCCAAAATAACGCTTGTCGGATGGGGTTCTACATATGGTCCTCTTATGGAAGTAGTGAACATCCTCATAAGTGAAGGTCATTCGGTGAACCATGTTCACTTCACTCATGTTTTCCCCCTGCCTGTAGAGGCTACCAGAAACCTTCTTGAAAATTCAGAGACCATCGTTTGCGTGGAGAACAATGCAACGGGACAATTTGCAAGGTTGCTTGAATGTGAGATTGGTCTGCATATTTCTGAAAAGATCCTTAGGTCTGATGGGAAACCGTACAGTCCTGAATCAATAATACGTTCCATGAGAGACAAAGAGGTGATCTGATATGGTAAGCGTGGAAGATTACGGTGAATTTGAGACAGAATGGTGCCCAGGTTGCGGGAACTTTATGATACTTAAGGCTGTCAAACGTGCCCTTGCAGAACTTGGCAGGTCGCCGGATGAGGTATTGATCACATCAGGTATCGGGCAGTCAAGCAAATTGCCACATTACCTGAAATGCAATGTCTTCAACGGACTTCATGGCAGATCCCTGCCTCCTGCAATAGGTGCAAAGGTCGCCAACCATGAGCTAACTGTACTTGCAGTCACAGGAGACGGTGATTGTTATGGTGAAGGTGGTAATCATTTCCTGCACAATGTCAGGAGAAATCCCAACATCACCCTGATAGTTCATGACAACCAGATATATGGCCTTACCAAAGGCCAGGCTTCGCCTACAAGTGAGCTTGGCATGAAGACAAAGGTACAGACACATGGCGTGTTCAACACTCCGCTGAACCCATTGTCGCTTGCAATTTCCCTTGACTGCTCATTTGTAAGCAGGGGTTTTGCAGGTGATGTTCCTCACCTTACAGAGTTGATCAAAAAAGCTATACAACACAAGGGTTTCTCTCTTGTGGATGTGCTTCAGCCATGCATTTCCTTTAATAAGCTTAACACTTTCAGCTGGTATTCAGAAAGGGTCTATAAGATGGAAGATGGTGATCACAGTCCTGATGACAGGGCAAAGGCATTTGAAAAGTCTCTGGAATGGGGAGAAAGAATACCTTTAGGTGTCTTTTACATTAATGAGAAACCTACTTTCGAGGACCATCTTGATGTTCTCAGGTCCGGGACATTAGTAGGAAATAAAAGTGATCCTCAAAAAGTAGATGAACTTCTCGACAGTTTCATCTGAAATCTTTTTTATATCTTTTTCAACACATTTTAAATCCATTTTCCCTGTCACTATTGAGCTATCATCCTGCTATTTTTTTCAAACGGTTTGCTGCCGTCTTCAATGCCAGGGTCATAGCATTATGGAAAGATTGTTGTAATTAAATATGAACCAGATTCCAAAGATCATCATAAAACTTCCACAGAAGTACAAGACTCGTTTATGGTTTTTACGGGATATGAAATCTTTGCCTCTGGATGTAGAGGATGATACTGTAACAAGATAACCAAGATCTGCTATCCAGTGACCGATAACAAATGCAATTATGGCAACAGTCCCTATAAGATATTCCTGAAGTATTATGGCACTACCTGCTGTAAGCCACCAGAGGACATAAGTGGGATTTAATGCAGATGTAAGAATGCCTGCAAAGACCGGGCTTTTCGCGATCTTTACTTTTCTGGCTGCTCCGGATATGTCCATTGTCGAAACACTTTTTGCACTTTTTAGTATTACCAGACCAAATAATATCATTATAATACCACCAATAATGGACATGTATGCAATGGTACTTCTTTCGATAAAAGATGAAATACCACCGATTATCAGGAGTATTATGGAAATCTCTACCAGTGAGTGTCCAAGGAATACAAATGGTCCTGTGCGCCAGCCTTTTTCAAGTGATATTCCTATCGTGGCGAACATCATAGGTCCTGGAATAAGTGCAGCAGAAATACCAATTGTAAATCCCAGGGCAAGTGCTTTGATAACTTCGATCATAATATCAGGCATTCGATTATATTTCTCATTTATAAAAGTGACTATATTTATAATCTATGTCGCAGCATCTCGATATTTTTAGTTCATGTTACAATATGTATTCAAAGTTTGACAGTCTTATCTCCGATAAGAATACGATATGATCCAATTCCTGCTGCAACACACCATAGGAGAGGCCAGAGATAAGCAGATTCTATATCGCTTAAGAGAAAAAGTATTGCAGTTACCATGAACAGTATCTTCCCCATTTTCACTCTTAATTTATCAAGAGATTCACCAGTCATGTCGCCTTTACTTTTCAGTTCCCGGGAATCAAGGATAGATGGAATGAATAATATTGACATGGAAAGTAAAGCAGTGATCTCTATTAATGTGATATTTACAATTGCAGTATTGTTTCCCTCGAAGATATTGAATAAAGATGCAGCTAGCATTAGTATTGATGCGATCAGATGGATCCGGTTAGGGTAAGATGCTCTGCTGTCAATAAAAAATGCAGTGGCTGTCAGTATTCCAAATAGCCAGGTCATCTGGTAGGTGAGAAATACACTGAGTAGAAACACAGCAATTGTGTCGAATATTCCTGCTTTTAAACCGGTTGAACGATCTACTATTCGTAGCAAGAGCAGAAGCCAAAATAAGGGTAATACTGGATGTATCCCAAATACCATAACAGGAACAAATGAAAGGATAACAGGAACAAAGGCAGCTATCTCGTGGTCAGGGTCAACTTCTCTTGAGATGGCCCATACCAGAAATACGGATATGCCTGCTGTTATTCCATATATTATTGAAGCACTGGTGGTATTGTTGAGGCTTAAATGGAATAGTGAACCAGCTACCAGTACAATTGCAGATATCCAGATCATCAGGCGGTTGGTGGGATAGTCCGGGTCAACTGGACGATTGATGGATGTTATCCTGTAAATGTCCATACATAAAATGCTACGTTCTTAAATTTTAAAGTTTCTAAGGCGAGTGCAATAAAGCATTATAAAAGTCGAATGCCATCATTTTAAATAGTTTGGACTTCAAAGGCTAAACCCTATGGCAATGTCTAAGAAGGATCTGGCAAGAAAGAGCGGAAAGAAGAAAGAAAAACTCGCAGAGCTTGAAAAGAAAGCAGCTGCTGGTGATGCATCTGCTAAGAAGAAGCTTTTAAAAGAGAAAAAGAAGTAAGTATTCTTATTTCTTTTTTCACTCTTTTTTCCACTAACGTATTTCAAGAACATTTGAAGCGCTGCTTTTAAATTTCTATAACTTTCATTCTTATTTTGTGTATTGGTATAATTCCAATATGTTATCATAACTGAAACTAAGGTTTGGATCAAAATGAGAATGTTAGAAGAATTCTTTCCGGAATTTACGGAAAAGCTGGATGAGATCGACAAATTGTATGCCGATACGAGAACTATTGATGAAAAGACATATCAGTTCATCTGCTTTGCTCTTTCCATCAAGGCAAGATCAAAACCCTGTGTACTCAAACATTTCAAAGGTGCTCTTGAGGCCGGAGCCACTGTCAAGGAACTATCTTACATCTTTGCCCTTACAATGAGAGAGGCGGCAGGCGCTGATGACTGCTGGACACATGATGTCATTGGTGATTGGAAGGATATCCTCAAAGGCAATGTTTCATGCAGTTGTTGTGGGGAATCTGAATCCTAATGATCTGATTCGCAGCAGAAATGTTGTATGGCCCAAAAAATAAAAAGTAATTGAAATTTATTAGAGGTTTAATGATCCATTCCAGATATCCGGGATGGAAATTATTCTTCCTCAGAAGGTGTTTCGACCTCAACTATTTCGGCGTCCATAGCATTGTTCTTGACAGATTTTATACCATTCATGCAGGCTGCTTTAGTTGAATAGCCCTGACCTGTTGCTATGATTTCGCCATTCTTTGCTTTGAGTCTGAATCTGTACTTTCCACTCTTATCGGCATATATCTCAAATTTTGACATATTCTCACCTCTTCAGTAAAATTATCTATTTACGATTGATGCACAGCAGTGACACTAACTACCCACTTCCTATAAATTCTTTGGCGGTTATGTGTTAAATACTTTTTGTCTGAAAAACTCTAAAGCAAAGAAAACTGGCATATTCTTGTAAATCAAATATTGATCTTTAAAGGTCCTCGAATTTCTCAATTAACTTATTTTCCTTTTCTTTTTTACATATTTTTCCAGCTCTATCAGGAAGAAGACCGAACTTG
The DNA here is from genome assembly GCF_900774055.1 of Methanococcoides sp. AM1. Lineage (NCBI taxonomy): Archaea > Methanobacteriati > Methanobacteriota > Methanomicrobia > Methanosarcinales > Methanosarcinaceae > Methanococcoides > Methanococcoides sp. AM1. The sequence continues at coordinate 139,090 of NZ_CAAGSW010000003.1, forward strand.
CGGTAATTCCTATTACTATCCAGTCCATGGGGTCAATTGGACTTGTCTTAAGGATGGCATTCATTGTAGGGTTGTATGTAATGAACACCTGTAGGGACAGCACCAGTGCAATCCCCATCAGCATGAACTTGTTCGAAAACAGTTCTCTGAATACATTTTCATAGATAGATTTGCAGTTGAAGAGATAAAATATCTCGAAGAAGACTATTGTGTTGAGTGCTATTGTCTGAGCAGTGTTGCTATCTCTACCGTTCTGCATAATTTCAAAGAAGTATAGCAAAAATGTAGCAGTTACCATTAATAAAGCTACGGTAACGATCCTTTGCTTTATAACTGGAAGAAGAAGTGGCTCCTTTGGTTGCCTCGGTGGCCTGTTCAGAAGTTTCTTTTCCATCGGTTCCAGTGTGATAGTTACTCCCAGTCCCAGCGCAGTGATCGTATTGATCCAGAGGATGTGTAGTGGAAGCAATGGTGGATTCTTTAGTCCAAGAATAACAGCTGCCAGTACTGCTAATCCTTCTGCTGCATTTGTAGGAAGTGTCCAGAGTATTACCTTCTGTATCTTGCTGTAGACATTTCTTCCTTCTTCCACAGCATTTACAATGGATGCAAAATTATCATCTGCAAGTACCATATCAGCTGCATCCTTTGCAACTTCTGTACCTGACTTGCCCATGGCGACACCAATATCAGCATTTTCAAGTGCCGGTGCATCGTTAATGCCATCACCGGTTACTGCTACGACCTCTCCCTGGTTCTTAAGGAGACCTACAATTCTTGATTTATCTTCAGGGGATGTTCTTGCAAAGACTGATACTGTTTTCAGTGCTTCAGTGAGCTCTTCATCCGCCATTCCCTGGATATCGCTTCCTGATAAGGCACCCTCAGTTCGTATGCCGAGTTGCCTGGCAATTGTGTGACCTGTCAGGATATGATCTCCCGTTATCATTATCACTCTGATCCCGGCATTATTGCACTTGAAGATGGATCTTTTTACTTCTTCCCTCGGAGGGTCGATCATTCCCTGCAGTCCGAGGAATATAAGGTCTTTTGTATCTCGATCCTCGATCTCATCCTTACCTTGTTCCAGCTTCCGGTAAGCTGTTGCGATTACCCGAAGACCCTCGGATGCCATGTCCTCTGCAGCGTCAAGGAACTTTTCCGGATCAATTGGTTCCAGTTCTTTCCCATTGAACTGGTGGCTGGAAAGTTCGATCAGTTTTTCAGGAGACCCTTTCACATATATCCAGCTATTTCTTTCTTCATCCTGATGCAACGTTGCCATATACCTTTCTTCGGATTCAAAAGGTACGGAGTCAACTCTTTGCATGTAGAATTTTCCGGCCTTAGAGGCAGATACAAGAAGTGCCCCTTCAGTGGGATCTCCATCTATCCCCCCTTCTTCTCTTAAATAAGCATCATTACATAGTGCTCCGGCTTTGAGTGTCTCCATCAATGCCGGATGGGAGAATGGTTCGATCCTCTTCCCCTGGAGTTCGAAGTCTCCCTGTGTGGTATATCCGACACCGGTCACATTAAACTTTCCTTCTAAAGTGTAGATATTCCTTACCGTCATCTCGTTCTTGGTAAGAGTACCGGTCTTGTCAGAACAAATGACTGTGGCCGAGCCAAGGCTTTCTACTGCCGGCATGGTCCGGATTATAGCATTTCGGGAAGCCATTCTTTTTATTCCGAATGCCAGGGAAATGGTAATTAGTGCAGGCAGGCCTTCCGGAATGGCTGCAACTGCCAGACTTACAGAGGCAAAGAAGATGTCCAGGTCATCGAATCCCCTGAGCCTTCCGATAATAAAGGTCAGTATTGCCAGACCGAGGATAACAACAGCAAGTGTTTTTGCCATCTGGTCTATCGTTCTGACAAGTGGTGTTGAGATCTTCTTTGTTTTACTTATCAGTTCAGATATTTTTCCGATCTCACTCTCAGAACCTGTAGCGACCACAATTCCAAGGCCGCTTCCCTGTGTTACCAGCGTGCCTCCAAATGCAATGTTCTTCTGTTCTGCAAGTGGAAGGCTTTTTGTCTCTATGAGATCGATATTCTTCTCCACAGCTGTGGATTCGCCGGTAAGCATTGATTCATCTATGCGCAGGTTCTTTACGTACATCAGTCGCAGGTCGGCAGGGATCCTGTTACCTGCTTCAAGGAGTACGATATCGCCTGCAACAAGTTCCTTGCTGTGTATTATCATTCTCTGCCCGTCTCTCAATATGCTTGTTTCAGGAACCAGCATCTTTGCAAGTGACTCAAGTGCATTTTCAGCTTTTCTTTCCTGAATGAAACCTATGGCAGCATTGGCGAGTACAACTCCGAGAATGACTGCCATATCCGCATATTCCTCAAGAATGAATGTGACAAGTGAAGCGGCAAAAAGAACATAGATGAGGGGGCTTGCAAACTGTCTTGCAAATCGATGTAGGGAACTTTCTTTCTTCTTTACCTCAACTTCATTGAACCCATACTTTGAAAGACGAATTTGTGCCTCTTCGGCAGTAATACCATCCTCGTCCGTGTCCAGTAAGGTAAGAACCTCATCTACAGGCACACGGTACCATTTGATCTCCCCACTCATAGGTAATTATGTGTTATTTTAGGATGATATTCTTTTTGGTTTTTTGTTAGGAGATTTTGGCTTTTTTGGAGTTGATGGTTTCTTCATATGATGATCTGAAAGTCAGCTGCAGATATTTATCAATTTATATTTTCAAAGAAATAGTGCTTAGCATATTGATATTATTCAAGAGTTATTTTTTATGAAAGGCTATATATGCCTTTGACAGTATATAAGTAATTGAGACTAACTACGGCTTTCCGACATTGCAAAAAGGTATAGTGGGTACTTTTTTGTTAATAGGGGGGGTTGAGTTGCAGAGCAAAACCATCTGGCTTATCACTATCCTTTTAGTGATAGCAACACTATTTTCGGCTTTGGCAGTAGCTGATGAGACGCTTCCACCTGGAAATGTAACTGATCTTTCTGGTAATCCTGGGGAAATGTGGATCGACTGGAGCTGGACTAATCCATCTGATATTGACTTTGATCATGTCGAAATATATCTTGATGGTATTCCAGAGACCACTACGAGTTCAGCTTCGTATTTTGGAGTGGTAAAAGACCATCATATTAAAGCAAGAGGCAGGGGTGTGAATTTCCTGGATGATATACAAGTTGCAGAAAGTGATGTTTCTGAAATTGCTTCAGATAGCACAAACGCTCAGGAAAGATCAGGTCAGCCTGCCGATACAATGCCTCCCGTTCAGGTAAATGAAGTCCGGCAAGTTGATATTAAACAAAAGATCAAAGCGCTGGAGGATTTTGGAATAATCTCAGATGTTGTTCACAAGAACAAAAAATGATTGGAACTATAATCTCAATTTTGATCGTTTTGGCTGGCAAAGTTAGATTCATGAAAGGGTATATATTGTTTTGACAGTATAGAATTAATTAACAAAAATAAAGCTTTCCAATTTACAAACTGATCGTGGGTACTTCTTTGTTAATAGGCGGGGGTTGAGTTGCAAAGTAAATATATGCATTTTTTCACTATCTCTTTAGTGATAGCAACGTTATTTTTGGTTTTGTCAGTAGGCAACGCCACGGCTGAAGCATTTGAGAACATAGATGAAAAAGATGTAGCAGTAAGATATGTGCTGAAAGACCTTGAAAAATCATTTACATTTAGGAATGAAGGTATTGATATCACTTATATCAACATCTCAACAGATCTGACTGTAGGGGATGTAAAGGCAATAGTGGAATCTCTCAAATCGACCTCTTCAATGATATCAACTCCTGTAGAAGGCAAAGTATACAAGAACATCAACATATGGGTTGGTGATAGTAAACTTAAACATAGACTGATAACTTCTGATGTGGGATTCAGAGTAAATCGTACCTGGCTTGAAGATAACGGTGTTTCCGAACAATCTGTAAAACTAACCATTTATCGCAGTGGTGGCTGGCATATTTTGCCCACAGAAAAGGTAGGTGAGGATGATGAGTACATCTACTATGAGGCACCTACCTCAGGTGATCTGCGTACACATTTTGCAGTAGTTGAATATGTCGAAAGTGAACCAGTTTCATTGGATACCGAAGAAGCTGTTCCTGAACCTGGAAAGGAGGATCCTGCATTATCTTTAGAAGGGGATAAAGGCATTGTTGCAAGTGAATCTGGATGGGATAATGGCTCGGGGCCAAAAATGATGTTCTTTGCATTACCTGTGCTGATGGTGCTTATATTGGTATCTGCTTCGTATGTTGCATTAGCAAAAGACCCTCAGGTTAAAGCAAGAGACAGGAATGTGGATTTTCCGGATGATCTGCAAGTTACAGAGGGTGATGTTTCTGAAACTGCAACTCCTGATCAGGTAGGTAAAGTTCAGTCGGTTGCTATCAAACAGAAGATCAACGCGCTGGAAGATTCTGGTATTCTCTCAGATGTTGTTCAGAAGAACAAAAAATAATCAGGCTATGCATAAAAAGAGCATTAAAAAGCCACAAAGGCCACCTGTAGTTAATTATAAAAATATTGTAAAGACAAGTAGGGGAGAGATATGACTTGATCTAAACTCAATATTCCGGATCCATCCCTTTTTTGTAGATAAGGTTCTCTATCCTTTTCCTGTCTGAAATATCACAGAAGCTTATCAGAATGCCAATCAATTTTTCGCTCTCACCTTTAATAGGTGATCCTATAATATCGACAGGAATCCTTGTGTTGTTCTTTGTTACAAGAAGTGTCTGGCTTGCCAGACCATAGAACATGCCTTCCCTGATAACCTTCTCAACGGGGTCCTCAACGGCTTTACCGGTATCTTCACTTTCGACATAGAAGATGTCCTTCAATGGCTTTCCAAGGACCTCATCCTGCTTCCAGCCGGTAAGTGCTTCTGCAAAAGGGTTCATGAACTTTATGTAACCATCCTGGTCCGTGGCGATCATTGCATCGCCGGTGTTGTTGAGTATTGCAGTAAGCCACTTCTGGCTTTCTTTTAATTTGCTTTCCATCTCATGCTTGTAAAGAGCAATTTCGATGTTGGTTCGAAGTTCACTTTCCTCGAAGGGTTTTAGTATGTAACCAAAAGGTTCTGTCAGCTTTGCCCTTTGCATAATGGTGTCGTCTGCATAGGCAGTGATATAGACAAGAGGGATCTCGTAGTTGATATGAATATGGTTTGCAGCTTCCACACCATCCATTCCATCCTTTAGCATTATATCCATCAAAACAAGGTCCGGTAAACTCTGTTGTGAATTCTCCAGTATATGAAGGGCTTCCCTGCCACTGTATGCTGGAACGATATCATAATCGTATGATAGGTATGCAGTAAGCAATTCGACATTATCAGGTTCATCATCGACTACAAGTATTTTGGTTCTACCATTCTCAGCCATATTAACACCTAATGGACAGGATTTCGGATTCAAATTCATTTTTGCTCATACGATCGCTGCTACAGTATATCGGTTTTCAGGGAGCGAATATTAAATTTGAGCCTTCTCTATCATTATTGTAATGAACAATATATAATCATTACTATTATACACTTTAGTAATGATTAATGTCGATATTGTTATGTTCTTTATCCCACAATGCTCATATTGGATATTCTCAGTGGTGGTGCAATTGTTCCGCCAACCTTGCGAACATCGGTTCCAGCACCGGTTATATTATTGAGCATTTCAAAGATATTTCCTGAAAGCATAAGGGACTTAATAGGTTTGTCTATTTGGCCGTCCTTTATTGTGAAAGCGTTCCTGGCTTCTACTGAGAAGTCTCCTGAAATGGCGTTTGCAGTATGGGCACCTATTACCGTGTTGATAAAGACACCTTCTTCAGTTTCAGCTATCACATCACTTTGAGGATAATCTATGATCAGATTACGTGTGCCCACCGAAGGTGTGGATGCATAGGAGTGGCGTGTACCATTTCCTGTACTGCTGGTGTTATCCTTTCCTGCAGTATAGTTGTCATATAGGTAGGACCTGAAAACTCCTTTTCCGATGATCTCTGTTCGCTGGGATGGGGTTCCTTCTTCATCGGAGATGGATGTTTCAATACCAGCATGAAGGGTGCCATCATCTATGACTGTAAGTTCTGGTGTGGCAATTTCCTCGTCGATCTTGCCTATTAGAGATGACCTTCCCTTTTGTACATTATCTGCATCAAGGGATGGTTCGAAAGTATTTCCGAGGATGTCAGAAAATGCAAATGGATGGAGTATGACATTCGTTTTCTGCGGTTCAACTGATATGCCGTTCTGTGATCTGATAGCAAGGTCTGAAGCATTTTTTCCTATATTGAACATATCGATGTCAAGGGAACGTGATACTTCAAAGTCATAGGCTGTAGAGATATCTCCTTCTGTTGTAATAACATCTACGAACCCGGAAACTCCGGTACCTTCATCAATTACCTCAACACCGTTGGTGTTCATTATCATTTGTTTGCTGATAGTTGTGGAAAAACTCCCGGAGGTCGTGTTGATGTTTGGTATTGACAATGCACCATTTATCATTTCACCTGTAAGGGAAATACACTCATCCAGTCCAAGTTCATCTATCTTTTTATCAAAGGTTCCTGAGACTTTCGGATATTTTGAATTTGAAGGCAGTGATGTCCAGTCGGGATCGCTTTCTCTTATCTTTGCAGAAGCTACAGCTACTTTTGCAGCTTCATCGATACGTTCCACGATATTTGTGCTTGCAAAACCGACTGCTCCGTTAACAACAGTTCGAATTCCAATACCCTGACTGACCCTGTCTTTTGCAGATTCGATCGTGTTCTTCTTTATATCTGCAGTTATGGATCGGCTGTGCATGACATAAACTTCAGCTTCATCGGCACCCAGCTGTTCAGCTATTTTCAGTGTTCTTTCTGCAAGTTCGAACATATCAGGCACCTCCTACCAATGCTTTTGAAATGGAAATATGTGGTGAACCATCCGAGACAGGAGCAAGCTGACCGCCTTTACCACATCTTCCCGAATGCATCTTAAGGTCGTTTCCTACCAGCGTGACATTATTAAGGATCTCAAGTGTTTTGCCGGAAAGGGATACATCGCGAAGCAATGTGGTCACTTCCCCATTCTCGATAAGATAACCTTTTTCCGCGTTGAACTGGAATATTCCTTCACCTGTGTTGACCTGACCGCCGCGTGAGCCGGTAAGGTACATGCCGTCTTTGACATCTTCCAGCATCTCGTCAAAATTGGAATCGCCATTGTCAATATATGTATTGCTCATCCTTACGATTGGTTCAGAGTATCCCTGTGCACGACAATTACCGGGCTCTCCGCCAAGAGCTGCTGCTGTTTCCCTTGAATGCAGGTATGAATTCAAGGTCCCATCTTTTATAATGGTGGTCTTTGATGATCTTACTCCTTCAGAATCAAAGGGGTAGTACCCATATTCATGAATTGTAGGATCATCGATTATGTTAACAAGCGGTGACGCGATCTGTTCTCCGATACGTCCTTCGAGTATGGAGCTTCCTTCAAGTACAAGGTCTGCTTCAGATGCATGGCCTACGGCTTCATGGGCGAACACGCCTGCAAGCTCCGGATCAAGTATGACGGGCAGTGTTCCGCCTTTTGCCGGTTTTGCACCAAGTAGTTCCACAGCAGTCCTTCCTGCGGATTCGGCAAGAGCAAAGGCATCGTTCTTTTCAAAAAGTTCATAGCCGGAAACTCCGAAACGACTTTCCCTGCCTACCTGGTAGGCTCCGCCTTCGCTGGCCACAGCACTGATGGCGAATCCTGTCCTTATAAGATCGTATTCACAATCAATACCTTCGGAATTGATGTATTGTACTTTAACAGAAGCTTCAGAATAAACTGCAGAAGTACTGCTAATTCCATCTATCCTTGCATGACTGTCCATATCTTTCAATAACTGGACCTTATCTTCAATTGGAATGTCCTTTGGATCAATGGTTGCAACCGGGAGGTCTTTGACCACAGGTTCTTCCATGGGCTTGAGCTCGACTTTCTCTTTTGGTGAGATGTTGTTCATCTGCTGTGCAAGCTCTGAGGCTGAACTTATGGCATCGTTTATGTCAAAGATCCCTTCTGCTGTGGTAAATCCCCAGGAGCCTCCGCATAATGCACGAACTCCGCAACCTCTGCTGTAATTTACCGAGATCTCTTCTATCTTGCCATTATCAAGGACGATCGAGGTAGATGTACCGTCGATCACCCTGGCATCGTAAAAACAAACTTCAGACATTGTCGCTACCTATGACAGCTTCCATCTCGGATTCCTTTATGACATTCATCTCGGTCAGCTTCTTGAGCTTTTCAACGATGCCTGCTTTATCTTCACCTATAAGGCTGTGCTCGATGACCTCTGCAATTGTTGTTACAGGTATGATCTCGACCATTTCCTTGTAGTTTTCCTCGATAAGGACATCGGCTTCGTTGGATTTTGGAATAATTACCTTCTTGATGCCTGCCTGTGCTGCAGCTTCTATCTTGTAGGTAACACCGCCGATCGGAAGTACGTCTCCTCTGACCGAAAGGGAACCTGTCATAGCAACGGTCTGGTCGATAGGAATGTTCTCCATTGCAGATATCACAGCAGTTGCAATTGATATTGATGCACTGTCACCTTCAACACCTTCATAGGTTCCAATGAACTGGATATGAATATCGTGATTGAGCATGTCCTCCCCGGTTACGTTCTTGATTACCGCTGAAACGTTCTGCACAGCTTCCTTTGCTATATCTTTCAGCATACCAGTGGCGATAACGTGTCCATGGCCAGTAGATTGTGTCGGTGTCACTTCTGCCATGATCGGAAGTACAATACCGGAATCTCCGCCCATGACTGCAAGTCCGTTGACCCTGCCAACAGCTGCTCCTATTTTGGTAAAGAGCTGATAGTCCTTACGCCTCTCCAGATAGCTGTCTGCAAGTTGCTGTTCAATTGAACGTGCGATCTTCTTTGCTGCCAGAACATGCGTTGCAGTTGTGATCTCTGCGTTCTCGGAATGAGCAATGTCGCCAGCGACCCTGATAAGTCCTCCAAGGTCACGGAACTTAAGGGTAAGATGACCTTTTCTGCCTGCTCTCCTTCTTGCTTCCCTGATCACTTCATTTACCGCATCTTTGTCAAATGGAGGGATGTGTCCGTCGCGTACAACTTCCTGTGCTACAAAGCGTACAAGTGTCTTCCTGTTCTCAAGAGTATCTTCCATGGAATCTCTCATGAAGACCTCGTATCCATATCCCTTGATACGTGAGCGTAATGCAGGATGCATCTTTTCCACAGCATCGAGGTTACCTGCTGCCACCATGATAAAATCACATGGTACAGGCTCTGTCTTTACAAGTGCACCGGAACTGCGTTCGGACTGGCCGGTAATAGCATATTCCTTTTCTTGCAATGCTGTGAGGAGGCTTTGCTGGGATTCAAGTTTCAAGGTGTTGATCTCGTCAATGAAAAGCACACCTTTGTGTGATTTGTGAATATCTCCGCTCTCAACCCTGTCATGGGAAGGTGTTTCTAGTCCACCGGACTGGAATGGGTCGTGTCTGACATCTCCAAGAAGTGCACCTGCGTGTGTTCCTGTTGCATCGATGTATGGTGCGTGGTCTTTCTGGTAATTTGAAACGATGAGCTTTGGTATCATCAGTTCTTCTTTTGGCATGAACTGTCTTGTCAGCATAAGTATCATGATAGCTGCAATGATACCCCATAGTAACTGACCTACATAGAAGGAATACATTACAATACCAAAGACAAGGAACATCATCAACATATTACGTGACTGGGCTTTCTTGCGTGATTCCATTTTATGGGCTAACACGATCTCCCTGCCTTTGCCGGCAGGTACTTCCCTGATCTTCGGATTATTGTTGTCCTCAAGATTGGGGTATGTCATTATATCTTCAAGTTCTTCCTTTGGCAAAAGTTCAGCCATTGCCTTTGCGAGCATTGATTTTCCGGTACCTGGTGTACCTATCATCATTACATGACGCCTTTGGCTAGCTGCTTTTTTTACAACTTCAACGGCGTGGTCCTGCCCGATGACCTGATCGATCAGTAATTCAGGTACATCTATTGAATTTGTAGTGTTAAAGTCTTCACCGAAAAGTTCGGCTTCTTCATTAGCAGTCATTTCGTTGTCCATGGTTAACTCACATTTTAAACAGTATGATATGCAGATATTCACAGAAAATATGCACTAATGTAATTGTTTTGAGAATTTTCTATATTATAGTAGAGCCATTCCACTAAATATATTTAACTATTTCAGTCCTGTCTGAATGCTATGGGTCGATATGTTTTTAGATGGTTTTGTATAACTTGATCAAATTAATTTCTTTGTCATAAATAGTGCCGATCTCTTGGAGAGCACGCGTATTCATGAAAAGCCGCTTGTAAGATAAATAAAAGTGATGTATGTAAAAATATAGTACTTATTAAAGAACAATAAAAGAGATAAAACATTTCATGTTCGATCTCTTTTTTTGTTCACTTCTGTTTATGATCTATATTTCATCAAATTTGATTGAACTGATCATTCAATAAGGTCAAGGATCCTGATCGCAAGTTTTGCAGCATTTGCACCGTTATCAATACCAACGCTGGCAACAGGAACTCCAGGTGGCATCTGCACAACTGAGAGCAATGCGTCAAGTCCGCCAAGTTTTGCACTGACAGGTACGCCTATCACAGGTTTCATTGTCCTGGAAGCAATAACTCCCGGTAGTGCGGCTGATAGTCCTGCAATAGCAATGTAAACCTTTGCATCACTATTTGCGATGTGATCTTCAAGTTTATCCGGGTCTCTGTGTGCGGAGATAACATTTACTTCAAAGGAGTATTTTGTTTCTTCCAATACTTTCGTAACACGGTTTGCAATTGCGTGATCTGATTCTGAGCCCATTAATATTGAAATATCTACCATTTTTTATCTCCATCAGGGGAGGTTTCCTTCCCCGCTAAGTTCATGCTGGCGCGCAATGCTCATCCTGATAAGGATCTCAAATATTTCTTTTACGGCGCCGGAATCAAGGTTTTTTTCGGTTGCAATGTTAGCGGCCCTGTCAAGAACAACATGGTTTTGGGTATTATCATTGATAGCCCTGTGTTCTTTCCTTTTGCTCTCTAACACATCATCTGCAAGATCGGTACGTTCCGCGATCAACTTTATGATCTCGTTATCAATCCTCTCGATCTTACTGCGAACTTCATCTATTGCGGTCATGTTTACCTACGGAATTAAAGTTTCATTAAACCTTCATTATTAATCTTGGTATTTATCACTTTTCCGGTAGTGCCACACTCTTCCCATATCTTTGCAAGTTCATTTGCCATATCTTTATCTACAAGCGCAGAATATGCGGGACCTGTGCCCGATAGACTAACTCCTTTAACACCGATCTTAAGGGCTTCCATCATTATATCAGTACTGAACCCAAGTGCTCCGCAATAGAGGAACCCGTTAAGCGTCATGGCCTTCTCATATTCCCCTTCAAGTGCAAGCTCATAAGCCATATCTACCCAGGGTGCGATAAGCTCAGAATTCTGTACGTTTGTCTGTGAACTGAAAGACTGCCTTTCGGGTGCAAAGATAATTACATCCATCTCTTTCTCAGTGCGTTTGATCAGTTCGTTCTTCCGATTGTCAGTAATAACGATACCGCCAAAAAAAGAGGCACATGCATCATCAAGAGCACCTGTGATGGTAACTCCTGCATCCTTTGCAGCCCTTACGCCAAGATGCACTGCATCCATGGGTTCCATTGTCTCTCCAATGGCATCAAGGGTTGCAAGAATGGTTGCATTTGCAGCTGCACTGCTGCTTTTCAATCCGCTTGCAAGTGGCACTTCGGTACGTGTTAGAACAGTTCCTCCCATCTCAATGCCAAAATGATCAAGGACAAGCTCCATCGACCTTTCGATCAGTGTGGTATCCCCTTGTGGCATATTTTCAATACTTCCGATTATGGAAGAACTGTTCTTTGTAAGTTCAACGTCCGCAAAGGTCTTCAGGTCAACCCCAAAAGCAGATCCTTTCCAGGTAGCAATGGCATTAATGATGGTTCCTGCACCGAGTGCATAGGCATGTCCTGTTAGTGTCATATCGAATTCCCGGAAATAGAATATGGGATGTTGATATTTAAGGGTATGACTTACTTCTTCAATTCAGCAATTCCCAGGAAAGCATACTTCGTTTCCAGAGGAACTCCGGTATCTAATGGGTTGATCACCTTTTTGTTAACTTCGATGTTGATATCACCATCATCGAGCTCTGCATCTCTCATGTAATCCATTACCAGTTTGTTGCCAAGTTCTTCTGCATAAACCACTGCTTCCTCATAGTTTTTCATCTCATCTTTTCCAAGAGGGGAGAATACCGAAATTGAGGTTGGCTTGAGGTTGTATTTGGATTCACCGAAGGTTGCCCTGATGAGGATCTCTATCCTTTTCACTCCTTTTCCTGCAAGAGCTCCCACTGCATTTCCTACTTCAGCGTGTTCGGGTAAGAGTATCTCTGCATCCACGAACTTCTTTATCTCCTCAGTGTATGCACGCACAGGTCCTCCAAGGAGGACAACCGGCACATCAACCTTGAATCCGGCGAAGAAATTCCCATCCAGGCCTTTTTCGATCTCCTTGGAATCTACGGTTTCCATCAGGTAAGACAGGAGATTTAATGCCATGTTCTTTGCTACTTTTCTTTTGATCTCAAGACAGAGGTCCTTTACTTCCATCTCTGCAAAGATACACATTTGCTCTGCACCGAGGATCGATGCTTCTTTATCCCATTCATTGTAGTCTCCAAGCACATGCAATGCATCGGTAGGTGTGAACCCGATGGTCTGTATAAGCCTTTTCTGTATCAGGCTGTCAAGGAGCATAGGAGAAGGCATTATTGTTCTTTCCAGGTATATTTCACTGACAGTAAGTGGTTCATCTTTAATCCTTTTCAGCAGTTCCTCTTCCCTCTGGGTAAGTTCTATAGGTTTCTGTTTTGTCCTGATAAAAAATTTTGTCGGCTGGATGTTCTCGCCCAGCTTCATTCTTGAAATTGATTGTCCCTGCTTCAACTTCTTGATGATCCTTGGATATTTAGTAGCTGCAACACATAGCGGTATCACCCTTCTGGGTCCGATACTGAGCACATGGTTCATGATCCATACATGACTGTCGCCGCCCATTGCAGAGGTTTCCATCTTAATAGCCTCAACTTTGGTCTGCCACCCGCCGACAATGGCACCAGTCTCTGAGATCTGCGGTAGTCCGTTGACTGTCAGCGAAACATCTGTACTTGTACCGCCCACGTCGATCACTACACAGCTTGGTTCCTTTGAGAGGTATGCTGCACCCACAAGACTGGCGGCAGGTCCTGTAAATATTGATTCGATGGGGTGCTTAAGGGCTTCATGCATTCCCACTATGGAACCATCACATTTCAGCATCATGAGTTTCGCTTTTATGCCACGGCGTTCAACCTCAGACGCAACTGTGTTCATGAACTGGTTGGCAATTGGAAGCAACTGGGCGTTCAGGAATGCTGTAATTCCTCTATCATATGCGCCTAGTGACTGGGATAGCTCGTGTCCGCAGATCACAGGCATTCCGGTAAGTTCTGTGATAAGTTCCTTTACCTTAAGTTCGTGTTCGGGGTTCCTTACACTGAAATAAGATGAAACGGCAAATGCTGATACTTTGTTCTTTACAGCATGGACGAACTCCTCGACCGAAACAAGATCTAACGGTGCAGTCTCATTGCCGCCGGAACTGTGTCCACCGCTCACGGATATGTAATACTTTATTGCCGAATTCTTGGGGACATCTGTCTTTCCGACAAGGATAAGTCCCACAGGGTAACCGGTCTTTTCCAGGATCGTGTTAGTTGCCAGGGTCGTGGATACTGATACTAGTTTTACCTGTTTTAGAATAGATTGGTCAAGTCCGTCAAAAGCGTTCTGTATACCTGGCAAAAGGTCAGGATAGGTGGTCCTTGCTTTTGTAGAATCAATGATCTTTCCATCCGCGTCGCTGATTAGAACGGCGTCGGTGTAAGTTCCTCCTGCATCAATACCAAGGCTGTATTTCATGATCTTATTCCTTTATAGTAAATTTCTTTTATGTTTGCTCTGGAGCGGTCTGCCTGGCAGTACCACATAAAGCTTAGCTTCCATGTGTTAATCAATATTAGAATCGTTAGTCAGCTCATTAGGACTAATTACTGCTATATGAACGTTCGGATTTTGTTATGGAGTTTAAGAAGTTCGATGTTACTCGAACTTGCTTAAGATCTCTTTCAGTTGCCACTGGATATTCGGACAAACAATGGTTATTTTACATTCCTGTTTATTTTCAGATACCTCTTTTCGGTGTGCCGATCCCCACGAAAACAAGCTTTGTTTCCAGTGGCAGGCTGTCACCGTGCATTGTGATATCGTTCCTTGTTACTTCTATGCGCACATCCTCTGCATCCAGTCCGGCTTCCTTCATGTAGCCCAGGACAAGTTCTCTTCCAAGCTTATCTGCATATTTGAGGGCTTCCGGATGCGTCTGAAAGATCTCACGCTGGCCTTGCACGAACACGATATTACTTATCTTCGATTTCTTTCTTACATTCTTGATAAGTATCTCGATCCTCTTGATACCTTTTCCCACAAGCGCTCCTGCTGCATTGCCCACTTCGGAATGTTCCGGAAGTATAACATCTGCATCGATCAATTTTCTTACGTCTTCCACATAAGCTCTTACAGGTCCGCCGAGGAGTACTACAGGGATGTCAAGCTTGAACCTGGTGTGATGATCACCTTCTATGACCTTCCTTATCTCCTCCGGAGGTACATTTTCCAGAAGATAGGACATAAGGTAGATGACCATATTCTTGGCAACTTCATTTTTAATTTGCTGGCAGAACTCCATCTTGTTCTGGTGTGTCATACGTCCAAGTATGGTTGCTGCAGCGCTGGAAGCCTCAGAATTCCATTCGTTGTAGTCCCCGAGCACATGCAGTGCATCAGTTGGGGTAAATCCGATAGCCTGTACAAGCCTTTTCTGAATGAGCAGGTCCAGGAAGACTGGTGAGGGAAGTTTGTCGTGGAAGATACCGCTTATGGAAACCGGTTCATCTCCGATCCTGTCAAAGATCTCCTTTTCAGATGGAGTAAATTCTGATGTAGGTTCTTTTCCTGATCGAATAAAGAATTTAGTGGGCTGTATATTATCGCTTAAGAGCATTCTTGAGGGCACTCTTGCCGTCTTAAGCTTTTCAATTATTGAAGGGTACTTCGTTGCGGCCACACATAGTGGTATAACTCTTCTCGGGCCGATGTTGGGTTTTTGGTTCTTGATCCAGATATGGCTGTCTCCGCCCATTGCAGAGGTTTCCATGCGAATGGCCTTGACCTTTGTCTGCCAGCCACCGACCACCGCTCCCTCATCACAGAGTTCCGGCAGTTCATTTTCTATCATGGATACATCTGTACTTGTACCGCCGACATCAATTACTGTACATGTCTTTGCTTTGCTAAGATATGCTGCACCCACAAGACTTGCTGCGGGGCCTGAGAAGATAGATTCAATAGGTTTTTCTTTTGCTTCATCGATACCAACAACGGAACCGTCACATTTGAGCATAAGAAGCCTTGCCTTTATGTTCCTTCTTTCCATTTCGCCGATGATGGTCTCTATGAAATGATCTGTTATCGGGATCAGCTGTGCGTTAAGGTATGCTGTGATACCACGGTTATACGCACCAAGATCCTGGGAAAGTTCATGTCCGCAAACACTTGGAAGTCCTGTCAGCTCTTTGATCAGTTCCCTGATCTGGAGCTCATGCTCAGGATTGCGTATGCTAAAGTAGGATGAAATTGCAAAGGCTGAGACTGTATCTTTGTTCTGGAAGATAAATTCCCTGACAGCTTCAATGTCCAGTTTTCTTATTTCTTCTCCGTTAGGACCATGACCGCCTTCGACAACAATGTAGTTCTTTATGGAATGAGTTTCAGGTATTACATAGTCACCTGCCATGATAAGTGCAACAGGGTAGCCGGTACCTTCAAGGATCGTGTTAGTGGAGAGCGTTGTAGATACGGAGACCAGCTTTATGTCTTTGAGATAACTCTGATCTAATCCGTCAAGTGCGTTCTGAATGCCTATCAAAAGGTCTGGGTATGTTGTTCTTGCTTTTGTAGAATCAACGATCTCACCATCTGAATCCCTTATTATTACCGCATCGGTGTAAGTACCACCTGCGTCAATACCCATGCTGTATTGCATCTTTTATCACTCCTTTAACTCCAAATATAAGACTTCGCTCTGCATGAAGGCTATAAACATAAAATGAACCGGGGATATTCTCCCTAATATAGATGGTTTGGAATCGTATATAAGAGTTGTGTGGAATGTATGCAAAACCTATGGTTTGCCTGTAGTTCGAATTTATATTCTAACTATGTTTCCAGCAAGGTCAAATGCCAGAGGGACCAAAAATACCCTTTAGCACAGTCAGTTCTTCAAAGAAGCAGCTATCACTATTACAGGTCTCAACTTCAAACCCACAGGTTTCCATTCGTTCCTTTACCTGCCCGATACCTGTAAGTGAAGATATGAGAATAAGCACCACTCCGTTCCCGGTGAGGTATTCGGGAACCTCTTCAATGAAACGATTTACTGCATCCCTGCCATCAGGTCCGCCATCGAAGGCATAATTAAGCCATCCCGGGACTTTCTCATCTTCTGATGTGGGAAGATAAGGGGGATTGAACAGGATAAGGTCGAACATAGTTCCGGGCTTAAAGCAATTGAACATATCTGCCCTGATGACCTCCACGCCACTCGATCTTGCACAAGCGGCAGCAATGGGGCTGATCTCAGTAGCAATAAGTTCAACATCGACATTTTCCTGAAGGACTGCCGAAACAAAACCGGTGCCTGCTCCGACTTCCAGTACTTTCATGCCTTCCTTTGCATTATCAATGGCAACGTCAGCAAGCAAATAGGAATCCTCGGCGGGGTCGTAGACCTGTTCATCAAGGGTTATGTTCGCATTCCTGTGGGTGATCGTTACCATGGTCTTTACATCGCGTTCTTCATTTTGCAGATGTGATTTGCAATGTCTGCAAGCTCATGGGGTTCAAGGTTCTCAGCACGCTTGTTCATCTGCTCCTCTGGCAGCTCATCAACTATCTGCTTGATGTTTGGAACCTTTAGCAAATGGTTACCTTTGATAATTGCATTCCTGAGCTTTTTACGTCTTTGAAGGAAACCGGCTGTGACAAGGTTCAGGAAAAATTCGGGCTCATCAACATGGAATGGTGATGGTCGGGGAACAACTTTGACAACTGCAGACCACACTTCCGGAGGTGGTGAGAATGCTGAAGGGGGTATCTTCATGAGTATGGATGCATCAGCAAAATAATGTGTGTTCACGGAAAGTCTGCTGTAGTCCTCTGTATTGGCTTCAGCTACCATGCGCTGTGCAAACTCATACTGGTACATCAGTACGCCCAGTTCAAAGTCATGTTCAAAGAGCTTGAACGTAATTGGTGAGGATATCGAATATGGGAGGTTTGCAACAACTTTGTTGAATTCGGGAAGATCGACCTTCAGGACATCGCCGGGGATTATCTCCAGTTTCTCATTGTCGGAAAAACGGTCATGAAGGACATCTACAAGCTTAGGGTCAAGTTCTATGACTATGACCTTTCCTGCTTTTTCCAGAAGCCTTTCTGTAAGATTGCCGATACCGCCTCCGATCTCGAGCACAACATCATTTTCGGAGAGATTGGCCTCTTCGGCAATAGAATCAAGAATTCGTTCGTCTATCAAAAAATGTTGGTCATGGCATCCGCCCTGGATACCATATTTCTGTAGAATTTTTCTTACCAATGCGATGACACCTGTCTTTAATCATTTTTTGGACGATGCATTGGTACTGTGAAAAGCCTGTATTTGATATTATCATCCTTAAGCTCTTCAAGGATACGGTTTACAATGACCTTTTCAGGAGTATGTACTCCACCGACACGGTCATGCAGGTCCTTCAGGTTCTTGAACTCGCCTTTCTTACGCTCATCGATGATAGCCCACATGAGCTTCTTGCCGATACCGGGTAGTAGCTCCAGCATATGCAACCTTGTTGTTATGGGATGTGCCTCGTTGAAGAACTTGACGAACTTCTCTTCCTGATGCCTGACACATTCCTCAAGTACATGAGGCAGCTCAAGCTGTGCACCATGGCTCAGTTCCGGATAGTGTACCCTGTGCTTTACGTGGTCGATCTCATCTCTGTCCCCGTCACCAATATAGACGCGGGACTGTATCTGTGGATTAGCTCCTTCTTTTGGAACAAGTTCCATAAGTACAAAGTGCTTATCACCAACTGCCTGGACCAGAGGTTTCTTCTGGTATGCCGGCCGCTTGTCTGTTGTACTGCCATAAGGTAGGTAGTCAAGGACCCATGCGTAATCTTCTTTCTCAGGTGGTGTTCCCCTCTTTCTCATAGTATCCTCCCGTATGTTGTGCATCGGTGATGAAACTTACTGTCTCCATCAAAAAAAGTAAAGTATGAAATATAAATTATTCCATTGACTCGAGTACCAGATTAAGTATCGTATCCAGTTCTTCTTCGGTCAAAGTAAATCTCTCTTTTGCATAAAGTGCCCTGAGCTCATCCCTGCTTTGAGGTATGATATCTGCAATATGGACTGCGATCTCAGGTTTCATCTTCTCCAGTTCAAGAAGTTTGCCCACAAGTTCTCTGGACTTTTCGGCACTGATCTTTGCGAACATGTCTGCATGGTTGATGGCCTTGCGAAGCTCATATCCCAGTTCTTCGCCGCGTTCTGTGCGCTCTTCCATTATCTCGCTAAGTATTTCCTTGACTTCGGGAACAGTCAATAACTCTTCACTCTGGACTTGTTTGACGATCATTAAAATACACTCTTTGAAATTAAGTATAGTTTACCGTTTTGAGGGCCACACAGTTGTAGCGGATGTAATCTTTCAGATAGGTGTTGATATAGATATATCTATCGACACCTGAATGTGTCAGTGTCCAGACTATTGCTAGTCTGGAACATGAACTTAGTTGTATTTCTGTGGTTTCAGGTGCTGTGGCAGGGAAATGACCTCTTTCATTGCATTTCCGTCCCTGACCTGTAAAAGGTAAGCTCTTCCGCGCTGTCCAAGTACCTTACCGGTCTTTCCCTGGAACTTTGCGTTTGGCATTCCCTTCTGTATGCTTGGGTCGATATCGATGTGGACCATCTGTCCGTTCTCGAATTCCTGGATAGCCTTGCTTACAGGAGAGAGTCCCCTTTCCCTAACAGTCTTCTTCAATTTGTACCTAGTACAGCTTCTTTCACCGTGTGATGTTGGCATTATTTTCCTCCGTTGTTCAGGTCGTGGATAAGACCTATGTTTGATAAATTTGATGGTTTGCCGACTTAAATGTCGACTCCGATGACGTCCAGCTCGGCAACGGTAGCCTGTGTGCCGATGAGCCCTGTAAGGCTTGGCACTGTTCTTCCTTCGTCGCTGGATATCAGTTCCTTGACATAGAGGCCGCCCTCGCAATGAACTTCGATCATTGCATAGTTCTCGGTCAGTTCGTTAAGCTTTATGTCATGGACGGTTCGCTTACGTACCAGATCTGCCCTTCTGTGAGATACACGCTGTGGTGTTCTCTGGCCGATCTGTGCACCAATGAGTTCATTGATGGCCGATCTGAGTTTTTCCTCTGGAATTTGCTCTTTGAATGTAACTTTAAGGTTATAAACTTTATCCGCCTTTGAGCTCTTGAGAGCCTCGACAGTGGCCTTTGGTGTAAATGTAAGGCCAATTACTTCTATCTTGCCGGCAGCACGATCATTGATCTCTTTTTCAACCTGCTTAAGATCGCATGTTCTGAGCAATGGTTCCACAGCCTCTACAACGAAAGGTCTTCCGGTACCGAGCATCAGTGCATCGATGTCCTCACGACCTGCACCATGGAACTTCGTGTCAGTGCAGCGCAGTGCTTCGATAACAGGGTTCTTGGTAAGCTCATCAACTGATTCCGGATACTGCTTTCCGGTGAAGTTGCATGCCTCACATCCCCTACCCTTACATGACCGGCATGGCCAGCGTGTCTGGGGGATGGTTCGCACAAGTTTCCTGTACCTTCCAAGGATATAGACCGAGCGCACCTGAAGAATGACCTCTTCGTTAGCAAGGTCAAGTGTTACGAGTATATCCGGGGTCTCAAGCTCAACATCTTTATTTGTCCTTTTTGCAATGAGCTTTCCTACCTCACGGTTAAGTTCAGACTTGAACTGCTCTGCATGGGTAGCTTCGGACTCTGTCCAGAGGATCTCCTCGTTCTCGCTAAGAAGCCCGCTCATCTTTGTTCCGACAAGGAACGTGGAATATTCATAATCCTTAAGTGCGATCTCGGCCTTTTCGGCCCAGTCGTCCAGTTTCTTAAAAAGTCCCAGGCAGACCCAGCATTTTTCATCTTCGCCTTCCTTTCTCAATGATTTGCGGGC
Source organism: Methanococcoides sp. AM1 (assembly GCF_900774055.1). Taxonomy (NCBI): domain Archaea; kingdom Methanobacteriati; phylum Methanobacteriota; class Methanomicrobia; order Methanosarcinales; family Methanosarcinaceae; genus Methanococcoides; species Methanococcoides sp. AM1. The sequence goes on from NZ_CAAGSW010000003.1 coordinate 159,613, forward strand.
GTTGACACTTGAGCTGCTTAGCTCTTCCAGTATCTCTTTGTCACCCTCATCCTTGCTAATGCGGTCGCCTTCCATAGCGAGTGCGAGCTTAACAGCACGTCCTCTTTGATCATTGGTCAATCCGGTAGAGAGCTTTGCGAACTGTCTTCCCATACAGTGGTCACAAATGGGTCCTTCCTGGATGATCTTCTTTGCAGTATCGAGTATGTTCACCTGGTCACTTCCTTCTTCCTGTTCCTTAAATTACTGGACCTTCTCTGCCATTGTCCTGTCGATCTCATTGTTGATCAGTATTATGCAATGGTCTGCATGTAGTGGTATTGGGCCAAGGGAGATGGTCTGTGCTCCCTGCTCATTTATCATTTGTTCTTCCTCTTCAGTGACACCCACATGGTCACCGAGAATGAACACAGCATCATCGGTAAGGTCGGAAACTTCGCGTATATCTTCGCCATCTTCATGCAGGTAGATAAACTTGCGTCCTGCTTCCCTGAACTCGTTCAGGAGGGTGTCAAGACCACCCCTTCTCATAAAAACTCCGGGTGTAGAGCGTGTTTCCCATTCTGTTGCTGTTTTCTGGAGTGCTTTCTTGATAAGTGAACCTGCACTTCTTTCATCCGGGTTCAGGTACCTTATGTGCTCTCCGTCAAAACGGACTATCTTTCCCGGATCCGGTTCTCCAAGCAGTACCAGATGAACCTGAACATCCCTTCTCAGGTCATGGGATAAGAACAATGATGAGTTTATACATCTACAAAGGATATCCATGCGGCCGGCTGCTCCGGGCATGTCATTGAGGGAAAAGTCGCCTGTTGTCAAAGCTTTATGGGCAATTATCACAAAATCTCGCATATTTTAGAATCCTGTCTTGTTTTTTGGTGATAACCATGTTTTATTAGATTAAATGCACCCTTAAATAACACAATACTTTTTTTATTTAGTTAATGTGTATTCCGGAATGATTCTTAATAAAGAATATAGGATAAAAACATATCTACTCTGATCAGTATCTCCGGCTGGCATAATATCTGTTCCAAGGTTTTACTTTGTTGAATATTCACAGTGATGAACAACGATAAAAATAACAATAAATACAATAAATACAAAAAATGAAAGGGTTCACCTTACCCTGTTAACGATACCCCTGAACAGGCGACCAAGTATATCAGAACCTGTTATGACTATCTTCTCAGGATCGTCATCATTCCAGTAAAGTATAAGGTCGTTATCGATGACATCATCTTCGGAGTCTACAGGATAGACCTTCAGCTTATGAAGCACATCCCCTATTTTTTCCTTAGGGCTTTTTACGATTATGGGAGCATGGCAATACCGCAGCGGATAGAAAGGCTTCCTGTAGATGGCATCTCTTATGAACGATGTAGAATCGATTGCTACGACAGGATGATCATTGTTATCAACCGCGATTATCCATTTCTTGGCCGGCTTTGCGATCTTCTGAAGTAGTTCTTCAAACTCCGGGGTCCCAACTTCCGGAAAGATCGGGCGGTTGTTAACTGTGGGGAGCTCTATTATGGAATTCTGGTCTATAAGGGAACCTTCCTGCTTTATACTAAGATCATCCAGTGACAGGAAATTAATAGCTCCTAGTCCTTCCATCTTGTCAATATCGCTTGCATCCGATCTGATATGCTTTCGAAGCATTATCCTCAGGGATGTTTCTTTGAAATACTCAAGTTTCTCTTTGCCAAGCCACCTGTCAAGGATCATTGCAGAAGGTTTTGTCACAGGATACAACAGCATTATGTAAAATTTGACAATAGGTGTCAGTGAAGCTCCCATCTTTAAGGCATTCCTTGTGAAATATGCCTGGGGCATTATCTCTCCAAAACAGGTGATGAACACTGTGGAGAATATGAAAGCAGAGCTTCCTATCATCACGGAATCCGTTAGCAATGTAAGCAATACGTTAACACCCACATTACCCCACAGTAAAGTGGAAAGGAGCAAATGCGGATCGCTCCTTAGTTTTAAGACCTTTTTTGCATGTATGTTGTTAGCTTCGGCCTCAATTTCAAGCCTGAGACGACTTAATCCAAAAAGGCCAATGGTCAACCCTGAAAAAAGGGCTGATTGGCTCAGACAAAGAACAATAAGTATCCAGATAATGATATCATTCATAATTTATTGTTTCACTCCAGGTAGGAAAAATTGCTAAACAATATTACGAGGGCACAAAATAAAAGAATTTCTGTATAATTGGAATTTGGATCATCTTCTAAATGATTATTTTGGATCGGATGGATAAAGAACCGGACCATTTCAACATCATTCTCTTTGTAAAGCTCTATATTAAAAGCATGCCGAGATGATGTTCTGGCCTCGGTGTCCACTTTAGCTTTTATAGCAGGCAGTCACAGGTCTGGTAGTGCAACCCACTCCCTCCAGCCAAGCATTAATTTGTCTTTTCCCTTGTCCATAAGATATCTTAAATCGAAAATGAGCGATTAAGTATAAATTAAATTTGGTGGGATGAAGAGTACGGAAGCCTCTTCTTTCCCGAATTCAAAAAAAGTATGGTAAAGCAGGTATTTCACTGCTCGACTACTTCTCCTTTCACAAAGAGCATTCTGTCGCCATTCTCTCCGACTCCAAGAACAAGCTGATCATTTTCCATTGAGACGGTCGTTACATTGCTCAATAAGGAAAGGTACTGGGTATCCAGTGAATCGGGACCACAGTATGCAAGTGTTATTGGACCAGGTGCCAGTGTAAGCTCATTTCCTTCCAGTGTGTAGCCTCCACTTCCAATGTTGCAGTCTGCTTTAATTGAGTATGTTCCATCCGACTTGAATGCAAGTGTGTAATTTTCCGGATCAGGAACTACAGACTGGCTGGCAGGGAGTGTTTCGGTCAATCCTGACCATTGCCATTGTATGCCAATGATCTCATCGGTGGATATGATGTTCTCTTCGTCCTGTTCGGTCTCAACAACGTCGTTCTCATTATCAGTTTCAGTACAACCTACTGCGATCAGGGTGCCGGCAAGTACTGCAAAGATAATAAAAATGGATAATAATTTTTGTGTATTCATGATCTGATAACCTCCTGGTTCTCTAAATACAAATATGTCAGTTTACTACTTAAGGATTGTTTAAGCTACAGTTTAATTCGAAGTCTTTTGATATTGATTTTATGTATCTTTGATGCACCGGGATGCAATAGTGGCTTTCTCCATGCAAAAAAGTTTGTTTTACTTACGGCTCTTAGAATTCCTCACCAAATTAAACACACAATAACGGCTTAATTGAATTTAGAGTAAAGGATCTCTACAGATCCGGTATAAGGATCTATAGAAATCCCAATGTTTGAGTTCAATCTTCAGGATGCCAGCGTTCCATATGTTTGGCATGGGTATTGAGATAGAAACCGGGCTTGAAGAATTTGTCATAGAACTCCAGGTCAAGATGATGGGCCTGCAAGTAAGGCATGGCATATATGCTTGGAACGGTGCCAGGGAATTTACCAAATTGGTCGTTGATGTGTTGCGCCTGCAGGGTTACGCATTCCTTGAAATGCTCATCATGAACTTTGGCACTTGATCTTACCTTTGGACTGTCCTTCCATGGGCCCGGCGTACCAGAATGGAACGGTCCTCCCGGGCCGAACTTACGTTGGACGAATGCTTCGACCGCGCTCTTCATGTCCTTGTAGTGAGGAGGACAGTATCCCTCAAAAACACCTTCAAGTCCTGTAGGATTTGGTAGGGACCAGCGATCATTGGTATCATACCTGAATCCCAGGCCAGGCACGTCCGGATTGCCGCTTGCCCCGAGAACGGAATATGGGTCCATGCCGTTGAAAAGCCATCCTCCCAGTCCCATTGCCTGAAGCATCATCATGCCTGCGTAGCAAGATGTGGAGAGTTCGGAGGTAAGCTCGGCAAAGGACCAGAGTTCAAGGTAACTCAATGGAAGGGGATTCTCCACGTCCACAAGGTCACTATACTGTTCTAATCCTTCGATCTTTGTCCCGTGGATGTCATCATAAAAACAGATATTGTTCTGGGTATAATAACATAGGCCTGCAATTACATGCTGTGCAAGATCACCGACCGGTATGACCAGAGTGGTTCCGGGATGATTGGCAACCCAGGTGTTGTGTGCTTCGATATATGGCATTTCTGGCGGGAGTTCCAGTCGGCCATCGGAAATTTTACGAATCCTTGTCTTGTGTGCTTCCAGAAGTGACTCAAGGTCAAGAGTACCGTCTTCGGCAGGTTCATCTAAAGCAGGAGCATCCCTGGTCTCAAATATATAAACTCCATCGTCGTCAGTAAAAAATATCTCACTGGTATGGAACCCCGCAGCTGACGGGAATGTTCTTCCTCCTGCAGAGCCGGCGTAGTTCGATAGGTCCGGTACATACACCTCACCTCGCATTATCATATTATGCCATCCCGTATTTCCTGCCACCGCAGTCAGCAGCATTATCTGCTCAAGCTCTGTAAGTGGCTTTGGTTCGTACTTGGATCTATAGGCGAAGTAACCATCCGGTATTTCGGCTCCCATAAAAAACCGACGGCTTCGCCTTCCCAGAAGTGTGTCTATAAGTGTAAAGTTTCGTGCATCTTCAAATCCCGGTGGAAATTTCTTTGGATCTGTCATAGTTAACCCCCTGTTATACTATAGCTATTGACTCTACTACATGTCCGTATAAATCTGGAGACTGAAAAAAGAGTAAAGTCCAGATCCTTCCTTGCAGATCAAGAATAAATGGTCTGGTGTGGAAAGAATAGATCAATCGGCTTCCGAATTGTTATACATAGTAACGAATGTCATACCTTACTCCCAGTATACTGCCCCATTTAAGATATTTCTGCAAGATATTTACCATTTGCGGATCTATAAATTTTGTCTAAGAGAACCACACAAATTTACTATTAGTTTTAAAATTATAACCTATTTATAGAAGATTTCTATAAAGTCTTACTTACAATACGTTTATGTGCGTTTAAATGCAATATCTCTGCAGAGGGGACTTTCCGGATAGAGGATGCTGTCCCGTAGAGGAGTACTAATAATGGCAGATGAGATCGATTATAAGATTCATGGAAATGAGATGCAGCTTGTGGAGATCGGCCTTGATAAAGGAGAAACAGTAAGGGCCGAGGCCGGAGCTATGATGTTCATGGAGGATGGCATTAAGATGGAAACTTCTACAGGCGGTGGGCTCCTGAAAGGCCTTAAAAGAGCATTCTCCGGTGAGAGCTTCTTTATCACTTCATTTACCCAGACCGGAAATGGAAAGGGCAGTGTTGCTTTCGGTGCTCCGTATCCGGGAAAGATCGTGCCTATAGATCTCACAGGGGAGGGTGGTAGCTTCCTCTGTCAGAAGGACTCTTTCCTTTGTGCTGCTGATGGTATCGACATTACGATCGCTTTTTCCAAGAGGATCGGAGCCGGTCTTTTCGGCGGGGAAGGTTTCATTCTCCAGAGGCTTCACGGTAATGGCCTTGCATTCGTTCACGCAGGCGGTACAATTGTGAAAAAGGAACTTGCACCGGGAGAGACCCTTAGGGTCGACACAGGATGCCTGGTGGCATTTTCTGAGAGTATTGATTACGACATCCAGTTCGTGGGCGGTTTCAAGAACGCACTTTTCGGAGGCGAGGGTATGGTACTGGCAACGGTCAAGGGACCGGGTAAAGTGTATCTCCAGAGCCTGCCGTTCTCACGTCTTGCTGACAGGATCGCAGCGGCCATCGGTCCAGGGGAATCCAACAGGGGAGAGCGAGGTGGCATATCGGGAATCGGCGAGACTGCACTCGGTGGCATCCTCGGTGGGGACAGGAAGTTCTAATGGTCTTTCCTGAGGTATGAAAAATGAGAATACTTGCCCTTGCGGATGTGCATGGAGATCCTTCCCATATCGATGGGCTGCTGGAGAAAGCAGGAGAGGTCGATCTTGCGGTGATCAGCGGAGACCTGACCCAGTTCGGTCCTGCCAGTGAAGCTGAGAAATTGCTGACGATGTTCGATATCCCTGTCCTTGCAGTCCCGGGAAACTGCGACCCGCTGGATATCATGGAAGTGATCGATTCATCGGATGCGGTAAACCTGCATAATGCTGTGAAGAAGATAGATGGCTTTACGTTCATAGGAATGGGAGGTTCCTGCCCGACCCCGTTCAACACTCCGTTCGAGCTTGAGGAGGATGAGATCGAAAAAACCCTTGAGCCGCTTTTCGCAGGTGCTGAAGATCCTGTTGTGCTGGTCTCCCATACACCTCCCAGAGGTTTGCTGGATGATGTCTCCGGTGAGAATGTGGGAAGCACAGCCGTGGCTAAGTTCTTTAACCGTGCAAAGCTAGTGATCTGTGCGCATATCCATGAGGCAAGGGGATTTGCCAGATCCGGCGATACTTTCCTTGTAAATCCCGGCATGGCAGCACAGGGATATGCTGCTTTGATCGAGCTGGATGAAGATAATGTAAGTGTGGTCTTCCTTGAGGACTGAACTTAACAGGTTCGACCAGCTTCAATAGATCGATCGGATCCTTATCGGACTCGATCAGATCTCAACAACCATGAGGTCTGAGGGTATGTGGACCTCTCCCTCGAACTCTTCTTTCAGGTATTCAAGAGCTTCTTCTTCATGACCCTGCATGTGGGGATAAAGGTGTGTAAGATATACTGCTTTGATACCTGTATCTTTAAGATAGGGTCGCATCATGTCAGGCGTGGTGTGATTCGTCATCTCAAAGTCCAGCGGGAATGAGCACTCGTGGATAAGCATATCGCAACCCTGAGCCAGCTCCATGATGTCGTCACAAGGCTCTGTATCCCCGGAATAGACCACGGTCCTGCCATCATAACGTATCTGATAGGCCAACGAAGGTACACTGTGTATCCCGGCGGCGCATTTCACATCACACATATCGAAGAGCCTGAACTTCTCACCCGGCACCACTTCAACGACATCGATGCTGACCTTCTCCTTCATGTAAGGATAGATATCCATGAGCCTGTCAAGCCACTCCCGTGTCCCTGCCGGACCATAGATGGTAGAATCGAACTTATCACAAAGCCAGTTCGCCTTGAGCAGACACATCACATCAGCCACATGGTCCAGGTGCAGATGTGAAAGCACAATGGTATCGATGTCCGTATGCTCGTTCCCGCTCTCGAATATCCGGTTCAGCACCCCTCCTCCGCAGTCGAACAGGACCTTCTCCTCACCAATTTCCATCAGGAGTCCTGATTGAACCCTGTCTTTCTGTGGTATCGCCACACCGGTTCCAAGAAATGTTATCTTCATGTTTTATTAGAATAAGGCTTAAGTAACTTAACTTTAATTATGGGATGTTCAACGGCACAAGGCGACCGTTCTATTTCTATGCGGGGGTCGCCCAGCTAGGTCAAAGGCGCCAGACTTAAGATCTGGTATCGAAGGATTTCGAGGGTTCGAATCCCTCCCCCCGCACTTTTCTTTTGGGATATAGGTAACGTGAAAAACCGAACTCTTACAATAAATTGATTGATGTTTTAGATATTTCACCACTAGTTTATGCCTAATCTGATTTCGAGTTCTCATATATGGAGGGGAAAGTATATCAGATACTAACTTTAAGTTATGCCCTGTACAACCATATAGTGTAGGTGTATTTTATTTTATAGGCGTCAGTCAACGAAAAGTGACTAAAAGTATCTGTTATTTAGGGTCCAATATGCTTTTTTATGCCAATTTTGGATGTCAAATTACAGATGCCGTTTTTTGAAGCCGAAACCTTAGCAGTGGTATTTTGATGGAAAAATACAGTAAGCAACAAAAAGAAATAGCAACAATGATCGATTCTGAAGACTTTCTGGATAAGTGGAAAGATTGGAATTGGCAGTTAAAACATTCAATTCATGATATTGATACTTTCGAGAAATTACTCGGAATAAGTTTTGAGCCATCTGAAAAAGAGAAGCTCGAAGAAACGCTGGAAAAATTCCCATTGTCTATCACACCTTACTACCTATCGCTGATAGATTCTGATGATTTCAGGAACGATCCTATTTTTCTCCAGGCGTTTCCTTCACCCGAAGAATTAACTGTATCAGATGAGGAACTTGAAGATCCTCTTTCGGAAGATACAGATAGCCCTGTTGAGGGCATAACTCACAGGTATCCTGACAGGGTCCTTTTCCACATAAGCAATGTTTGTTCTATGTATTGCCGCCATTGCACACGTAAAAGAAAAGTTGGGGACATTGATTGCATACCTGGAAAAGAGAAGGTCCTCAAAGGTATTGAATACATAAGGAACACACCACAAATAAGGGACGTGTTGCTTTCGGGTGGCGATCCTTTGATGCTATCTGATGATTACCTTGATTGGATCCTTTCTGAAATAAGGAGCATTCCTCATGTAGAAGTGATCCGTATCGGAAGCAGAATGCCTGTCGTACTTCCATATCGTATAACAGATGAACTTGTTGAGGTTTTGAAAAAGCATCATCCGGTCTGGTTAAACACACATTTCAATCATCCCAGGGAAGTGACATTCTCATCCCGGCAAGCGCTTCAAAAGCTTGCAGATGGTGGTATCCCTCTTGGAAACCAGACGGTACTGCTTGCAGGTGTGAATGACTGCCAGAGGATCATAAAGAAACTGGTCCATAAACTGGTCCAGAACCGTGTTCGTCCGTATTACCTGTACCAATGTGATCTTTCAGAAGGACTTTCACATTTCCGGACTCCTATAGGCAAGGGAATAGAGATCATGGAAAACCTGATCGGTCATACGAGTGGCTTTGCAGTTCCTACCTATGTCATTGATGCTCCTCATGGGGGAGGAAAAATACCGGTCATGCCCAACTATATTATCTCATGGTCAACTAATCGTGTGATCCTCCGTAATTATGAAGGTGTTATTACCACCTACAAGGAACCGGAATCATACAAACAAATATATTGTGATCGGAACTGCGAAAAGTGTGACCTTCAGCTTAAACTTGACGATGCTACAGAGTACAAGGGAATTGGTATTGCCAAACTTCTCTCGGATCATGATGATACCACCAGTCTTGTTCCTGAAGATAATGCGAGGATGGAGAGAAGGGCTTAATGGATTCCATTGAGAAAATAGGTAATTCTGTTATCCAGCACGGAAGTTATAACGACCGGATCTATCTTATGAAACTGGATCCGGCAGATATGCCTTCACTTCTGGATGAAATTGATGCTCTTGCAGAAAAGGAAAGTTATTCCAAGATCTTCACAAAGGTTCCTGGATCTTTCAAAGAACTTCTTTGTGATCGGTGCTATCTTTGTGAAGCATCGATCCCACGATATTATTATGGGAAAGAAGATGCAGTTATCATGAGCAAATTCCTTGATGACAAGAGAAGCATTAATTGCCTGAATGAAATGCATGAGGATGTCATAAAGACAGCCCTGTCAAAAGAAAAAGGAATGCATTCCATTCTTCCATCTGAATATTCCATAAGGAAATGTGAGAAGCAGGATATTGGACAGATGGCTGACGTTTACCAAAAGACATTCGATACCTATCCTTTCCCCATACATGATCCTGATTATCTGTTAAAGACAATGGAAGATAATGTGGTATATTTCGGTGTTTTCAAAGAAGGAAAAGTTGTTGCACTTTCTTCTGCTGAAATAGACTATGATTACTCGGGTGTGGAAATGACAGATTTTGCAACACTGCCTGAATTCCGTGGAAAAGGTTTATCGTCAGAGTTGCTTCGAAAAATGGAAAAAGACATAAAAGCAAAGGGGATCAAAACTGCATATACCATTGCAAGAGCCAGCTCTTATGGAATGAATATTGTTTTTGCAAAATGCGGGTATGAATATTGTGGCAGACTTGTAAATAATACTAATATATCTGGCAACATTGAAAGCATGAATATTTGGTATCGAAACTTTCAAACTGATTGATATTTATGTTATCAATCATCTCTTTTTGTCGCGTTGATACATGCCTTATTTCACTCTCCCCAAGTTTCCAACCTCTCCCTCACATGAGCGCTGCTTATCTTTCTATATAATGGAGCATTGCCATTCCTGACAATCAAAGATATAAATGCAACAGTTGCAGCATAAGTTGAGAAATCGATGAATTCAAAATGATAAGTAGATACCCTCACGGGACATACAAAATACAAATGCTGTCTGCTAAAGCAGCGCATTCGGGTTAATATTGGTTAAATGGATGCGTTTTCAGGATCAGTTGGTATACTAAATCCAAATGTACTTCCCTTTCCAAATTCACTTTCGACCCAGACCTCGCCACCATGCATTTCCACAAACCTCTTCACAATATTTAGCCCCATACCAATACCTCCATATTTCCGGGTAGTGGATGAATCAACCTGGGAAAATTGTTCAAACAATTTGTTATGATCTGCTGGTGAAATACCGACACCGGTATCTTTTACAAAAAAGTGCATTAATTCCCCACACTTATTTGTTTCAATTATAACATTTCCGCCATTGGGCGTGAATTTAATGGCATTATGTACAAGGTTATAGAGTATCTGCTTTAATTTAGTTTTATCAGCTTTTAGAATTATCTTTTCATGATCGATGTTAGGGGTTACAGTTATATCTCTTTCTAAAGCAAGGGGATTTACCAATGTTTCAATTTCACTGATGATATCCAGTATTGAGACTATAGTCGGATGGAAGTCAATTTCCCCATGTTCTATTTTTGAAATGTCAATGACCTCGTTAAACATTTCTAGCAGATGTTTACTGTTTATCAATATATGTTTCATATAGTGCATCTGTTTTTCATCCAGGTTTCCTGAATTTTCAAGCAATACATGTGAGAAACCTATTACCACATTTAAGGGGGTTCTGATTTCGTGGCTCATGTTCATTATAAATTCCGATTTAGTCCGGTTAGCATCTTCAGCAGCAATTTTTGCATTGAGCATTGCTTCCTGTGCATCCTTACTTTCAGTAATATCATACATTACACCGATCATCGAAATTGGTTTACCTTGTTGATCTTTCTCCCAGGCGAGGTCTACTTTTACCCACCGTATTGTTTTGTCTTTTTTTATGATGCGATATTCTAAAACAGCATCTCCTAATGTTTTTTGCAATTCTGTAGCTTTTGCAAGAACTCTGTCTCTGTCGTCAGGATAGATTGTCTGCGCCCACAATTTAGGATCACTAAGCCACTCTTCCACAGTATAACCATAGATCCTTTCGACAGCTGGGTTTACGTATGTTGCCACAAGTGTTTCAGGATCTGCACGGAAGATCAGATCATTTATAGTTTCAGCAAAACGATGATATTTTTCGTTTGATCTTTGCAAAGCATTCTCGATCTGCTTCCGCTCGGTAACATCCCTGACAATTGCCACATCTGCTGGTCTGCCTTCGTACTCTATAGTGGATGCGTTTATGTCTACAGGGATCTTTTTTCCATTCTTTGAGATAACTTCGATCTCATAATTATTTGAAATATTTACCCCACTTAATCTCTTTGTATATCTCTGCTTTACAAGATCTACATATTCAGGCGAAACAAAATCAATGAAAGGTTTCCCGATCACTTCCTCAATAGAATATCCACATAGATCCACCATCTTTTTGTTTGCATATTTAAGTACAAAATCTTGAATAATAACGATCCCATCGTTCCCGTTTTCCACAAGATTTGAGTATTTCTCCTCACTGTGTCTCAGTGCCTTCTCCGCGATCTTGCGCTCGGTTATGTCGATGAGGATTCCTCTGATGCCCATTGGTTTGCCATCGTGAACAATTCTGCTCGCATATATGGCGATAGGAAATGCACTGCCATCTTTTCTCAGAGCTGTGTATTCGCTGGGAGTTCGATTCTCTCTACGTATTGCTTCCTCAAAATTCAATCTAGCCCTGTCCAGATCCTCAGGAATTAGTGCCCGGAAAAGATTGAAACCTTTGTCGAAGTCTTCCTGTGCATAGCCAAACATTCCAAATGCACGATTGTTGACAAACATGAGATTTCCTTGCAGATCGGTCTCAAAAATTGTCTGAGGCAAGGAATCGGCCAACTCTTTATACTTCATTTCACTTTCTTTTATTATTTTTTCAAACAGCTTTTGTTCTGTAATGTTATCAGCTGTGAGCAGTACAATTGGCTCATTATTATGTTGCAGCAATGTTGTTGAAATTAAAAAATCGAATGTTACAGACTGATCATTGTTTACGATCTCCAGTTCACTTTCTTTCTTGTAAATACTTTCACCGGTTTCAAAAGTGTGCATAACAGAGTTTCTTATAGTACATTCTGAGCATTCTCTGTTTTTCCCACAACCTTCTCCTTTGATCGAATTCACACATCCAAACAGCTCACCACGAAGAAGACCCAAAGCATCCTTTTTTTCTTTCCCTAATGCAATAGTAGCAGTTCGATTGATGTTTTCAACTTTCCCTCCCTGATTGACAAGGATCATAATTAGGGGAATATCATCAAAAACAGAATTTAAAATGTCAGGACTTACAATAGGGTCGGTTGGACTTCTATTATATTCTTCGAAACCCTCTCCATACAGAATTTCTTCACTTTTAACCATATGTGTCCATCCCCTCATATTTAAGTCCCCCGTTAAATATTTTAAATTTGAGGTTATATACTATTTGTAGTGTCATATTATACTATTAGTATAATGTTATACTATTAAATATATTTCTTTATGCTCTAAAAATTTCAAATCAACCCGGATTTGAACGACATTAAAAATAGTAATTAAAAAAGTACTTATTGTACTGTTAAAAAAAGATTGTTAAAAATCCACAAATACAAATGTTGTATGTATACCCCTCTAATTTCAATTGGGCCTATCTATAACATCCCTTTGGAGTTCTTCATAACATCCTATGCACAAATACAAGAGATGCTCGTTTTTAGGTTCATAGAACTTGACGAGCACAGTATTTTTGTGAGATTCACATGCTTCACATCTCGCCGCAAAGTTGGCCTTTCGTGGAGGGTATGTGCGCATGTTAATTCACCTCATTGCATCTTCTGCTTTTGTCTCGATCACGTCCGCTTCCTGTGTTCATAAACAACATTTCTTTAACACTCCCCTTAATTTTATTTAGTCAATTACAATCGAAGCCTCCGGTCATATCTGATCCGGATGAGATGATCTTATGTAATTGAACCCAAGCCCATACAAATATACACTCGCATTATATATATTAATTTTGATATATACAGTCAAAATAAATAAAAAATGATTTTCCAGTTTTTGTTAGGATAGATCTTTTGCGAGCCTTAAAGCTTCTACAAACTACAAATGCTGCCTATAAGGACATGACATGGCTCGTAGGTTGTGATGCCATCGTACATATGCCCACGGAATTCCTGCAGTACAGATCTGGCGTGAGTTATGAAAAGAAGATTCCCGGTATAGTAGAATATTCTCGATATATGTATCGTCACTGGTGATGAGGAGAGGAATTCGATATATGTTCATCAGCATCCACTATCGAAATACCTGGGAGCAAACTCATAGGGTACACCAACAGCAGGTTCAGAATATAACCATATATAATATGAATATCTATGTTGAGAAATAGGATCCGGAACAAGATGGATGAGGGGATCAGAAAGGGATGCTATGAAAATAGTTGAAATGGACAGGGTTGACAAATTTGCATTCTGGGTATCTTCAATATTCAGATTGATGCTGGTGGTAGGATGCATAGTAGCAATGTTGACAGGGAACTGGATGCATCTGGGGTTCTTCATCTATGTTTTGCTCGTGACCTTCCTGCCAAGTATGGTCGAGAAAAAGTACAGGTTCGAGTTTCCCAATGAGTTCGAAGTACTGATCATGTTCTATATTTATACATCTCTCTTTTTGGGCGAATACCGGGAGTATTTCGAAATATTTTGGTGGTGGGATGTCTTCCTGCACACATTATTAGGAACTATCATTGCATCCCTTGGGTTTATTCTGGTATATGTCCTGAATTCTGAACATAAGGTGAACCTAAGCCCTTTTTTCGTAGCACTGTTTTCATTTAGCATTGCAGTGGCATTTGGTGCGATCTGGGAGATATTTGAATATGCAATGGATGCGCTGTTCGGGATCAATATGCAAACATCAGGTCTGGTGGATACTATGTGGGATCTGATCGTTGAAACGCTGAGTGCATTGTTGATATCTACACTGGGATACTTGTATTTGAAAAAAGAGATCCATGTCCATCTGTTCGAGAATGCTGAAAAGAAGTTCATCGAACGAAATCCGCGGCTGTTCAGAAAATAATGTGTGTTGATTTTTTAGAGGAGCTTATTGAAGAGAAAAAAATTAAAGGCAGTCATTGATAGACGCTATCCGTTGGGACAAATAATCGAGGCTTACAGGTATGTCGAAAAACAAAGCCAGAGAAGCTGGTGGTTTGGAAGAAATAGAACCACAGGACTATGGGTGGATGTACGGACGCAGCTTTGAAGGTATTGATGGACATATTTGGGCAATATTCCATATGGATGAAAGTGATATTATCAAAGTGATCGGAACTCAGATCGAGTTCATTTAACTTTTTATCGATTTACAGATATTTCAGCTCTGTAGGGCTCCTGATTCATACAAAATTTATAACCTCAAAAAAGACTATTTCTATTTTACCAGTTTATCAGTAGATTGATAGTGAGCACTGCCTGGATCAGGGATAGGATCAAGGTTGCTACAAGAATGAACAATGAGATTGGTATTTTGAACTCATCCCTGCCTTTCCTGATAAAATACATATGGGCTGTAAAAGCAAAAATTCCGCCAAGACTCAGGACCAATGAGAATAACAATCCTGTGAAGGATTGCTGAAAGACTAATATTAGTCCATATAGAACAAAGAATATCAATGGAATGTGTATAATAATGAATCCCGTGATACCACCCGGCAATTTGAAAAGTTCCCACTCTTTCCAATAAGCAGAGTCGATCTCATGATTTATCAACAGGACTGAATTGACCAGATATATCCAGAATAAAATTTCTGACATATTATTCTACCATCTTTTTTTGGACTTTTATAAATTATTTCATCCATATTTTTGTTCATTTTCCAGGAATTCTGCTTCATGCAATATGACACAAATAATATATAATTAAGAATTACTTCCATCTCTTTAATTTTGGAAGATTCTGTTGACTCAGTTCTTTTCCCTCTTCCAGAGACATAATTCCATATGCATCAATTGCTTTAGAACATTGTTCGATCATTTCTTCCAAAGTAATGTCAGGTTGTGTGAACTTGCCATTCTGGTAGCAATAATTGCAATATTCATCACTTTTTGAGCCATCGGCATTAGTTCCAAAATCTTCATCTTTCTCCAAAGGCATTCCGCAACTCTGGCAAAAGACCATACATTCCGGTTCTTTCATATCCATGTTTTACCCTACTCCACTAGTTAAGTACCCATTTAATAATTGTAAAACAGTCTATATCAATTCGACTGTAGAAAAATAATATACTCTGTATTAATAAGACTCTCCCCATTTCTCCAACCGCTCTCATACATGATTGTTAAAGATAAACGATTCATAAATTTTAGCATTCTCCTTCATTTAATGTAAAGTCGCCTTTGAAAATCCCATCTTCTTCCATTCAACATAAGGCATATCCAGAATCATCCCTCTCAGTCATCATAAAATACCCTGATAGCATCGACCCATGTAGCTCAGACAAACGATGAGAGGGTTTTTATACACATAAAATCCTAAAGATATTGGGGGTTTAAATGCTCAGATTGAGATTCCACGGCAGGGGTGGCCAGGGAGCAAAGGTTGCCAGCAGAGTGCTCGGGACTGCTGCATTTCTGAATGGTTACAATGCTCAGGATTTCCCGTTGTATGGTGCCGAGAGAAGGGGGGCACCGATCACTGCCTTCACCCGCATATCCAGAGAAAACATCATGGAGCGGGGCTTAGTATCGGAGCCTGATATTGTGATAGTTATGGATGAAACCCTACTGTCAGATCCTCAGGTTATGCCGCTATCAGGACTTAAAAAAGGTGGTGTCTTTTTTGTAAATACACCCCGTAGTCCTCTTGAAACAAAAGAAGGGTACGGGATCGAAGATCATGTTATCACACTCGATATCACAAAGGTCAGCCTTGATATGATTGGAAAGCCTGTCCTCAGCAGCCTCGCAGCTGCTGTTGCTTCAAGGATCGCTGGTATTGGAGAGGAGGCTTTAAGGGGTGCCCTGGAAAAAGAGCTATCCGGTATCATGTCGGACAGGGAACTTTTAGGGAAGAATACAGAGGCTGCACTTTATTGTTATAACGCCGTGATGCCGGTCCAAGTAAAAACTGCTGAGACCATCAGGGAAAGGGAGAATGTTATCACTATACCTTTCGAAACTGCTCGTGTATCCAGTCCTGCCATAAATGCCACCGGCAATACCCCCTTGCGAAGAACGGGGAACTGGCGGGTATTTAGACCTGTCTGGAATTATGACCTCTGCACCAGGTGCATGACTTGTGTTGCCAGGTGTCCTGAGGGTTGCATCCGGTTGAACGAAGACGGATATCCATACGCGGATTACGACAACTGTAAGGGATGTATGATATGCGCTGAGGAATGTCCGGCAAAAGCTATCAATAAAATACGGGAGATGCATTCCCGATCCGGAGATAGTGATCAATAATGGGAAAAGAGATGCTTACCGGTAACGGCGCCGCTGCCTGGGGAGTGCGACTGGCAGAAGTGGATTATATTCCGGCCTATCCTATAACTCCCCAGACGGAGATCATCGAGACAATTGCAAAGTGGGTCTCTGACGGTTCTATGGATGCGAGTTTTGTTACCATGGACTCGGAACATTCCATGATCACGGCAGCCGGGGCTGCTTCAGCCACAGGTGCCAGAACCTTCACGACCACGTCCAGCCAGGGCCTGTTGTATGGTTTTGAGATGATCTATACGGTGGCAGGGTGGAGAGTCCCTCTGGTGATGGTCAACGTGTCTAGGGGTTTATCCTCACCAATCACTCTTGGGCCGGACCATAACGATATTCTGGCAGTCCGGGATTCGGGATTCTTACAGATACATTGCGAGACCTGCCAGGAGGTACTTGATTCGGTCCTGATGGCATACAAACTGGTTGAGGATGAGCGAGTTCTCCTGCCGGTCATGGTGAACATGGACGGTTTTTTCCTCTCATTTACCAGAGAAACCGTAGAAATTCCGGATATTGAAACAGTCAGAAGTTTCCTGCCGGAATACCAGCCGGTACATGCCTTTTTCAAGGCAGGTCAGCCCATGGCCCAAGGAGTGGCGGTACTTGGCGGTGAGTTCTATTCCTACTTCAAATACCAGATGCACCTTGCAAGTCAGAATGCTCTTGAGGTCTACAAGGAAGTATGTGATGAGTTCGAAAAGAAGTTTGGCAGGAAATACGGGTCCATTGACGAATATATGCTGGAAGATGCCGAATATATCCTTGTAATGACAAACTCTTTTTCCACCCTTGGAAAAGCTGCTGTGAAAAGAGCACGGGAAAATGGAATCAAGGCTGGGTTATTGAGACCCAGGTTCTTAAGACCATTTCCGGATTCCGATATAAAGACTGCCTTGAAAGGAAAGAAGGCTGTGGCGGTTATCGATCAGAACATCAGCATAGGCAAAGGTGGTATTATTTATTCAGAGATGGCCGGTTGCCTGTACAATGAGAAACAAAGACCCCTTTTGCTATCTTTTATTGGAGGGCTTGGAGGGAAGAACATCAGCCAGGAAGAATTCGAATTTATCTTTGACAAAATGATCAGTGCAGTGGATACGGAAATTGTAGACCCTCCTCATCTCCTGTATACAGAGAATGAATGGAAGGGGATGACTAAATTGAAAGAGATCGCAGGGAAGGAATAAAGATATGGATACAGCAACCATCAGATCCATCAGGGAACTACCATCCGAAGAGAATATGCTACCAGGGACTCCTGCATGTTCGGGCTGTGGTGGTCTCCTGACCCTAAGGTATTGCCTGAAGGCACTGGGTGAAAAGATCGTTATCGTAAATGCTGCAGGATGTTTCACTCTCCTTCCCATCTATCCCTTCACACCATTTCAGAATTCCTGGCTTTATACAGCAATGGCATGTGCACCTGCCGGAGCCCAAGGTGTACGGGATGCCCTGGATATATTGATCAAAAAAGGGAAGCTGGACCCTGAAGAGAACCTGAAGGTGGTAGTACTGGCAGGTGACGGTTCTGCATATGATATGGCCCTCTCGTCCACATCCGGTGCTATTTACCGCAACCTGGACTTCTATTATATCTGTTATGATAACGAGGCATATGGAAATACCGGATTCCAGCACTCAGGTGCAACACCCTTTGCATCAAGAACAGCAACAACCCCGCCTGGAAGGATGAAACCGTTTGGTTCACAGCTTCAAAAGAAGAATCTGTTTGATATATGGAACAGTCACAAACCGCCCTACCTTGCAACCATTTCACCGGCATATCCCGTTGACCTGATGAACAAGTTCAAAAAAGCCGAACAGTTTAAAGGTCCAAAGCTCTTCATATCCCATATCCCCTGTCCGCCAGGATGGGGATTTGATCCATCCAACTCCGTGAAGCTTGCAAAGCTGTCAGTCGAGACAGGGCTCTGGCCATTAAAGGAGTCTGTTCATGGCAAGGTGGAACATACTTTTGTTCCAAAGAAATTCAAGCCTGTGGAAGACTACCTGAAAGAGCAGGAAAGGTTTTCCCATCTTTTCAAACCGGTAAGACAGGAGGATACCCTGAAATGTATCCAGGATATGGTGAATGAGTATTGGAGGAAACATAAACTCCTTCCTTAATTCCCTATCAATATTCATGTTCATTGTCGGGACATGACCTTCTTCCATGATTGGAAAACGGTCATATCATTTAATCATTATACGAATCCCGGGGCTGACGAGAACAGGGACCATCGCCTATAACCCATAGCTTTGCGAACCCTCTGCAGGGCAAGATCAACAGCAGCTTCCCTGGGAAGTACACCTTTGCTTGCCGATTCTTTCAACACCAGTCTGGTATTGGCACGCACCTTCTCTTCTATGGCCTGAAGTGCTGCACATTCACTGGCTCCCTCATACTCCGTAGCAGCGCAGATCACCCCGCCTGCATTGGCAATGAAGTCCGGAACGCAGATCACTCCTTTTTCATGAAGATATTTTTCCGCACCAGGAGTGATGGGGATGTTGGCACCCTCGACGACAAGCTTTGTTCTCAGACGGTGGACATTGTTCTCATTCAGAACATCCTGACGAGCTGCCGGGATCCAGATGTCACAATCAATGTCTATAACTGCATCACGCTCAAGCTTCTTCCCACCAGGATAATCCATCACACTTCCTCCGGCTTCTTTCAAAGCTATCAATACATCAACATCAAGCCCTGCAGGGTTATAGATGGTACCAAGGGAATCTGCCACAGCCACCACTAAGGCGCCCTTTTCTGTAAGGAAGCGGGCTGCATTCTTACCCACTGCACCAAATCCCTGAACTACAATTCGAGCTCCTTCAAGCTGGAAGTCACAGAACTCAAGGGCGACTTCTGTGGAATGCCTTAGACCCCATCCGGTAGCCCCGATCTCGTCTAAGGGGATCCCGCCGATAACTCTGGGAAGTCCCACCGCTCTGCCGTTCTCATCTTTCACAGAGGCCATGCAGTCCTCATCCGTACCCATGTCAGGAGCAAAGATGTACTCCTTAATTTCCCTTAGCGAGGAAGCCAGGGCTCTCATAAGTTCGACCTTTTTTTCCGGCGCCATCTTCGGGTCACCATAGACAACAGCCTTTCCCCCTCCATAGGGAAGACCTGCAGCTGCATTCTTCAACGTCATGGCCCTTGCCAGACGGAAACATTCCTCTGTGCTAACATCCGGCGCCATACGTACTCCTCCAATTGAAGGTCCGGCCGCCACATTATCTACTACCAGCACAGCTTTCAATCCAACAGACGGTTCATATATATGGATGATCTTGCTCGGTCCAAGCTCATCCGCAAATCGAAAGATATCTTCCGTATCAACCCCTCCCTTAAAAGTCTCCTGATCCACAAGATCGCAGGACATCATATTGTATTTTCTCTCTCCTGAATAATAATATTTGCCGATAGACCGCCTTTTTGATCTTTATTTCAATCAGCTCTTTGCCACAGCCCCTTTTCCTTTAGCTTTTTGATCACATCCATTTTTGTCTCGAACTCGGTGACCCTGAGTTCTTTGCGCTTGATCTTTCCACTGATGGTCTTTGGTAGTTCCCTTAAAAATTCGATATCCCTTGGATATTTGTAGGGAGCAGTCACCTTTTTGACGTGCTTCTGGATATCCTTAATAAGTTCTTCAGATGGCTCGAATCCCTTCCTCAGGACAACAAAGACCTTAACAACCTCTCCTCTTATTGGGTCCGGACTCGGGATCATCGCCGATTCAAGGACGGCTTCATGAGAATTTACCGCACTTTCAACCTCAAATGGACCGATCCTGTAACCCGAGCTTATACATATATCATCAGTCCTTGATTCGAACCATATGTATCCGTCCTCATCCAGCATTGCAAGGTCACCGGTCAGATACCAGTTTCCAACGAAGCATTCTGCTGTTTTTTCAGGCTTGTTGTGATATCCTTTGAAAAGCATCGGATGGTCCTTCAATACAGCAATTGTTCCCTTTTCGCCTGAGGGTAATTTTTCACCTGTATCGGGATCGACAATTGCCCCTTCGACACCGGGTGTGAACCTGCCCATGGATCCGGGCTTTATTTCCATTCCGGGCAGGGTGCAGGCAATGACACAGGTTTCAGTTTGTCCGTATCCCTCTCTCACAGATACCCCGAACTTTTCATCGAAGAAATTAACGATTCCCGGTGTGCAGGGCTCACCTGCAGTTAAGATTACCTTCAGTTCCGTCAGGTCGTATCTCTGGTCCGCATCTTCGATCGTTGCCATGGCCCTGAGTTCCGTTGGAGTAAGACATGCCTTATTTATCTTCCATCTATCAAGCAGTTCAAACCATTTTTCAGGCTCAAATCTTCCCGAGTAATGAAAGTTGGTAGCTCCTGCATTTAGAACAGCACCGAACGGTCCCCAATACCATTTTGCCCAACCTGGTTCTGTTGTTGCCCAGCATAGCTCGTCAGATCGTGTATTCCACCAATAATATCGATTTAGCCTGTCGAAGCAGTACATCAATGAATGGGTATGCAACACACCCTTTGGTGCACCTGTGGTCCCGGAGGTGTAATTGATGGCCAAAAGATCACTTGCATTAAGTGGTTCGATCTTCAGGTCTGTCGATGCAGAACAGATTTCCTATTCATAGTTTCTCCATCCTTCCCTCTGACCTGAAAAGAAAAGGTTGATTTTCGGGATTCTATCCTTTATTGCATCTACCTCATCAGCAACTGCCGGATCATTTGTTACCAAAGCCTTTACTCCGGCATCCAGTATCCTGTAGTCTATATCCCTGCTTTTGAGCATGATCGTACCGGGAACGACAACGCCACCTATGGCCCATATCCCGATACTCGCAACATAAACATCCGTTCCCCTGGGAAGTATTACCAGCACCCGGTCACCTTTATGGACACCCGAACCCTGAAGGACATTTCCAAATCTCATTGTATTGTCCCAGACTTCCCAGTACGCTGCTTTCTCGATCTTTCCGTCCGGATGCTCGGTAACTGCCATCAACTTTGTTCTATCCGTTGCCCATTCCTTTATGGTATTAACAAAATTGTAATCTTCAGGAACATCCCAATTGAATTTCCTTCTCTCTTTTTCATAGTCGAATGCTGCCTTTTCCTTCCCCATTTAATTCTCCCCTTTTGGTGGGTATGCTCATCCAAAATATGAATTCCTATCTTTCTTTTCTTCTTCTTATCTGTCTTGCCGGAATCTCGTGGCAATCCTATCAGGCAGATCTTCCCGATTAACTTCATCAACTGTCAGGACCTCGAAGTCCTCCCTTATCCTCTGTGCCAGTGGATGCTTGCTCGATCTATGAAGCACAGTAAGTATTGACCTGTCCGAATCAAGCGCCTCCTCAACGGCCCGGATGAAGTTCTCTGACTTGAGCTCCATGGGCCCGACCTCATCTATGATCACAAGATCACAACCAAGGGCATCCCTGATCGCCTCTGCACCTATGCCGTCAAGGTCTTCAAGGTTCACATGATATTTTCCCAGCTTCGGACCGTTGCATTTGACATGGCTTAGGATACCTTTCCTGCCTGTATCTATATCCTCTATCGAAAATCCCTGGCGTTTGCCGTCCACACGCATCTCTGCGGCCCGGATACCACAGGCTTTTAGATCAAGTTTCTCCACAACCCTTGCCAATACCGTTGATTTTCCCACACCGGGTTTTCCTGTTACCGCTATTCGAAGCATCCGGTTTTCTCCCCTATATAAAGATGGATCGGGTGGTATTTAAGTTGAATTGGTTTTTGATTAGTCATTAATTTTAGGTGTATTTATCTGCTTTATCGCGCAGATTCTGGCATATCTTCTTGTGGGATTCATTTCTGTTTTCTCTCAAGAATCCCAACCTCTCCACCAAACTTATACTTAAGATGTTACCTGTGTTGCATAATTGGGCAATTGGGTCTACAAATCATTTGCATAATCAACTTTTGAAATGTTTCATCAAAGCATTAAAATAATTTTAGATTTCAGGGAGAAGACTGCTGCCGGGACGGCAATAAGCAGATTCCTTCTTGACACCACATTCGATGAGACGATGTTTTTGATAGCCATCATTTCGTTGTCATATGAAATACCGATAGTGCCAGCAGAAGCTTAAATGTTCCTGATAGGAACGGAAACGATTGCATAGGGGATATGCAGCATTGGGATTATGACTACGATATGAATAACAGCAGATACTAACATGAGCAATCTGACAACAAGGAGTAGTGGGAGTTCCAGAAGATATAATGGATTAAATTGTGTCATTCATAGCTCTAGCAGTTCTAAGTCAAATTTTAGTATATTCTGTTCCCGAATATTGCAGAACCAACACGCACCATCGTAGCTCCTTCCTCGATGGCTATCCTGTAGTCATTGGACATTCCCATTGATAGTTCCTGGATGTCTATATTGTCCTGATCTACCTGCTTCATTTCATCAAAAAGTGCTTTCATCTTCTTGAAATATGAACGTGTTTGCTCAGGTGATACGTAAGGGGGTATGCACATTAGTCCTTTCACATCAACATTTTTGAGTGAATGGATCTCTGTTAGCACCTGTCCGATCTCATCGGACCCAAAACCGAATTTTTGTGGCTCGTTGCCAATATTTATCTGAAGGAAGACCTTCTGTACCTTGTCAATGTCTTTGGCTTTCTTATCAATGTCCTGTATCAACTTCAGTGAGTCAACCGATTGGATCACATCAAAGTGGTGAACGGCTTTTTTAACCTTGTTTGTCTGTAAATGTCCTATTAGGTGCTTTTCACAGGGCAGGATCTCATCACATTTGTCCTCGAATTCCTGAACTCTGTTCTCCCCTATGATGGTGGCTCCGGCTTTGATGGATTCATTTATCCTGTCAGGGTCTATCGTCTTTGTGACGGAGACAAGTTTTATGCTTCCAAGTTCCTTAAGGATCATCTTTACATTTTCATCGACTGTCATTTAAGTTCCCAATACGATTTTTATTCAAGATATAATGCATTTAAGAGGTTAATTTGCGGTCTATATTGACTAAGTACAATGAATTTTATATAAAACGTTCGTTTGGTTCTGCGGGCTTCTTCATGTAATACTAAGTAACCTTCGAGAACTTTATTTTCATCGATTTAGCATATAATCATGGACTGCTCCATTGATATTCAGTAAATCTCAGATAGCTTCGAAATATAATTTTGATGATTTTTGCTTTTACTCTTTAATTTTATACTCGTTATAAGAATGCTCACATAAAAAAGAATATATGTGATAATGTAAATCTTCTTTATGGGTTTGGGAATGCTGAAATGAAATTCTCTTATCTGGATCAGCTGTAAGCCGGGGGCTTTGGCTGTGATTAGTTAAATCGATAAAATGTACGTAAGTGAATGGGGAGTGTTAAGAAATGTTGTTCATAGATATAGTCACATGGGATCCAAAGGATAGTAAAGAAGTAGAAGAGCGTTATTCAACCTGGGAATTTCCGGAAGGAATTAAGGTAATAGGAGAATGGATCGACCTGTCAAGCTGCAGGACCGTTCTGATATATGATGCAGAGAATGCAGAAGCTTATGCAGCTGCCACTTTCCCCTGGAGGGATATATTCTATTTCGATAGCTTCCCAGTAATGGAAGCAAGTGAAGTTATGAAATTCATGACCGAGCATATGGATTGATCACTCAGGAAATTGATAAACCGAAGTTTTCAGTTTTCATCATTTAGTTCCTTTTTTCCATTTTTTCATATTTGAAAACCTACAATTAAAATGGACCTTTGTACCAACAAGTATAAAGGCAACCTTTAACTCAATAGATTTTAATAATTATTAAAAGCTACGAAAGGTAGAAATTATGGAATGGATATACTTACTAATTGCAGGAATATTTGAAACTGGATGGGCAGTTGGATTAAAATATAGTGATGGTTTAACAAAGTTTTATCCAGTGGTATTTACAGTAGTTACTTTAATTTTAAGCATGTATCTATTGGAAAAAGCTTTGAGAACATTGCCTGTTGGAACAGCCTATGCGGTCTGGACAGGCATTGGGATCATTGGGACGACAGTATTGGGAATTTTCCTTTTTAATGAATCAATGAATATGACCAGGCTCTTCTTTATCGGATTAATTGCTGTTGGAATTGGTGGATTAAAACTGGTATCCGCTTGATCATGCATTTCCCAATCTTTAATAGAAATAATCTGATATATAAGTGAGAAAAATGACTGACATTGAAGAAAAGATAATTGACATTGGTCATGAGATCTTTAGAGGCTATGGAGTTGATGATTCCACTGCACAGATCTTATCGATACTTAACTTTGAACCCAATGAAATAAGTATGGAGGAACTGGTACAGAGGACCGGATATAGCCTTGCTTCTATCAGCCTTAAGATAAAGAATATTGAACATTTCTGGGGTATAAAGCGGATACACAAACCCGGATCTCGCAAGACATATCTGCATATGGAAAAGAATCTGTTGGATGCCTTTGCTATACAGATCAGGAATGGTTTTGAAACTGAATTAGACATTGCAAAAGAAAAGATAACTCCTCTTATAGAAGAGTATGGAGACCATGCCAATACTGAAGAGCAAAAAATAAAACTCCAAACGTATGAGAACTATCTCTTAGAGATCAATAAGTTTGAAGAATTGATCCATCATATATATGATCGAATAGATCACTTAAAAAAGAAGCAGATTTAAGCTGTTACTTGCTTTTTCCAATACCTTTTTTGCATTAATTCAATTTTTAGAGATATGGTACTTCTATATCATTCTCTAATTAGAGGAACTATTTGGTATCTTGATAGCTCTAATTCTTATGCCAATTAGTCTGGTTCAGATCGTTAAGGGGAAGTAAGTTTTTCTCCTTTCTTTTTTAATTTAAATCACTTCATTAAAGGCATAAGTACCACTCTTTATTTACTTTTAAAGTAATTCTTATTAGGGGGATTATGTGGATACATATATAATCGTAGAGTTTATCTTAAGGATAATCGCAAGCTTATTCACGATCGTAGGAAGTATTTTAATAACGTATGGTGGCTTGAGATCAATTTATAAAGTAATCATGCTTGAGATCTTTAAGGAACCATATGAATATAATGGGATCCGAAGAGACCTAACTAATAAAATAATATTCGGACTCGAATTTTACATAGCAGCCGATATTCTTGAGACGGTGTTAGCTCCAACAACTGAAGAGCTTATACTTTTGGGTGCAGTCGTAGGTATCAGGACTGTTCTGGGATATTTCCTGGGTAAAGAAGCACAAGAGTATCAGTTAGATTGAATCAATATGATGATTTAAAATCAATGATTTGGTAGTATCGATCATTGAATGCATAACAAATACATATGTTTGTTTTAACTGTTGAAGTGATTCATTATGCAAGAAAACGCCCTTTCAATGAAAGAGATCGAGGATCTGGGTTACTATGATTTCATGAGCCACCTTGGTGTGCCGTATTTTCATGTGGGTGGCTTAACATCGACAGAACGATTGGCTGAACTGTGCCGGATCAACAAGGACAGCAAGGTACTGATGGTTGGATGTGGTACAGGATTTAGTGCGTGTTTTGTAGCTCAAAGCTTTGGTTGTTCTGTTGTTGGTGTCGATATTGCGGAGGTTTCCATCAGGAAGGCAAAGGAGCGGGCAGAGGCATTAGGTCTTGGTGAGAGGGTGGAATTCCGCATGGGTGATGCCTACGACCTGCCCTTTGAGCCTGATACTTTTGATGTGGTGATCACCGAGTTCGTGTCACAGTTCCTTGATGCGAACAGGGCATTCAGGGAATTCGTACGCGTGTTAAAACCCGGAGGAATGGTTGGGATCAATGAGATGTATAGGGATAGGAATATCCCTCAAGCCTCAGAGGAAGAGATCATGGAAGCTGAACGCATCTTTGGTGAGATCACACAATTGCCTTTTTCACTCCCCTCGTCTGAAGATTGGGGGCAGTGGCTTCAAAATGCGGAATTAAGCGATGTCCAGGTGCACAAAAATAAAGTCTCTGTGAGTGTAAAGGATCTAAAACTGATGAGCAAATCAATGGGCGGTTTCGGAAAATTTGCCCGGCTGTTCATGAGCTTGATGGTAGGAATGACCAGATATACATTAGCAAGCAAGAAGATCAGGAACAGGTTCCGGCAACTTAGTAAAGGTAAAAGGATCCTGATGAGAAATAGATCTACTTCGAAGCATGTGGGTTACGTTCTTGCTGTTGGCAGGAAGGTCTAAAAATCAAATATGTTGAATTCTAATTAATTGCTAAGTTCCCCGGAACCACTGAGCTCCAGGATGTTTTCCTCAAACCATGCGAGTTCCTTTATCGTCTTTGCCAGACATGCGACAAGCCATTCCTTTAGAAGTGTTCTCTCTCCAAGCATTCTACTTGTTTCGCTTATCTCACCGTGCAGCCAGGCATTCAGCTCCATGACATAATGCAGTGCCATTATTTGGTGTTCTTCATCATGAGAACTACATCCTTCAAAGTCAGGTGATGGCTTTAGTTCTCCTATGGCTTCAATCGTCTTTTTGATATTTTCAGGGAATGCATAATGGCAAATGTCGGTTCGATCGATCTGGTAAATGAGGGATTCGAACTGTTCCTCTAATGCTTTTCGTTCTGTCTCTAAATACAGGAGCCTGTCAAGCAGCGCTGAAACGAGTGCTTCCTTGTGTTTGCTTCTTTCTCCCAGAGAGCTATATACTTCCTCGAAAAGCTTTTCGGGAATACCTCGAGGATCTTCTTCTGGTGGCTTCTCTCCCGAGAGCCATGTCTGCAGTACCCAGATATATTCCTGTCCTTTCCGACTCCTCCCTGTCTTGTCTGCACGCCAGGCATTTTCTCCACATCTAGGGTGTGCACTGCCAATTGAGTCGGGATTAATGTCAATCTCCATCCTTCCAATGGATTCTATTATTCGCAGGACATGATGCTTAAATTTAAAATGGCAGATTTCCAGCCGGGTGATCAGGTTGCGGATGTCTTGTGCTACCTGTGGAAGGCTGCCTATGCGCTGCTCCAGCCGGTAGATCTCTATTATTTCGAAGTCCGGCTGCTCAAATCCGATATTTGCCCATGGCTCCAGCGGGATTTCTTCTGATCGTTTGTCCATTAGAAGTAATTAGAATTTGATCATGAATAGTTCTTTTGATTGTGTTTGGATGTGTACTGCTTTTTGTCAGTTTCATAGCTTCTATATTCATCTATATCTGGATATTTGGTGTCATAAACTAATTGTAGCTATACGTTAATTACTTTTTATGGAAAAGTTCAGGGGTATGGTTGTACAAACTATTAAAAAGTGGAACGCTGACGACGGTATATCTTTCAGTGCAGCTCTCTCATTTTATTTAATAGTCAGTCTTCCTTCCTTACTTTTGTTTTCATTATCAATTGGTGGAATGTTCCTGAAAGTGGAACGACTTCAGGCAACAATTATCGAGTACATTTCACCTTTTGCAGATGAAGAGATCATAAACTCATTGAACCTGCTTTTCCAGCAATTACCGGAAACAAGTTCCCTTACCTTTGGATTGATGATCAGTTTCTTACTTTTTCTTTGGAGTGCTGGCAATATCTTTTTGCATTTCCAGAAAACGATCAATAAGATGTGGGGAGTTTTAGAGTATGAAAAAGGATTTGTTCGAAGAATTTTTAATAAACGTATTTCTTCATTTGTTGCGGTTTTTATATTTAGCTTGTTATTTATAATGAGCATTCTTGCCGAGATATTTTTAGTAGTGATCTCAAAAATACTGACGACCATTATTCCATTTTCTCTGGACATTATCCAATATACTTCTTCTATCGCAAACGTGTTCGTACTCACAGTTCTTTTTATCTATCTTTACAAGACACTTCCTGAAAAGAAGATCGACATCAAGTATATTGCAACAGGTTCATTTCTTACTGTTTTTTTCATTACCATTGGCAAATATCTTTTTAGCTTATATCTTTCATACAGCAATTTAACAACGGTCTATACACAAATTGGGGCTTTTCTTGCGATCTTTTTATGGTTGTATTATTCTTCTATTATCGTAACCCTGATGGCCGAATTTATCACAATCTATTCAGACATTGAACACCAGATTGTTGGGAATAAATGATACTTTTCTACCCTGTCCAATTATCTATTCAATAATAATTGGGTTATAGCCATGCACTTCACCCTCTGATCAACTGAGTTCAAAATGTCACATGCTATTCCTCTAAAGAACCTGCACAGAACACCTATATAAATTGGATGAATATCTACATGAAGAATGTTTTAAAGAATAGAGACTAAGTTTCCTGAGGTTTTGTAAAGAGATTAAATAGCCTCATGATCTTCATGTGGCAAAAACAAAGATGTTAATATGATAATATAATGTGGTGGGATCGGCTTGAGATATAATGTAGTTCTGGGTGTACTGGGTTCTATCCTCTGGCTGCTTGCTGTATTTATGTTCATTCCATTGTTTGTGGCTCTTTATTATGATGAACCACTTTTAACTTTTGGCTTACCTTTGATAATAACGATGCTTATTGCTTTTGTTTTTTCATTGTTCTTCACAAAAGTAGAAGAGGAATGGAATATGAAGGAAGGCTTTTTCATTGTAGCATCAGGCTGGCTTATTGCAGCAGTGATCTATTCTCTTCCTTACATGCTCGAGGGTGTACCTCCGGTCAATGCCTTATTTGAATCTATGTCCGGGGTAACGGCTACCGGGGCCACAGCACTTAGCGATATTGAAAGTCATAGCAGAAGCCTGCTCTTCTGGAGAGGTATGACACAATGGCTTGGTGGTATGGGGATCATCATGTTGTTCATTGCTATCCTGCCAAAACTCGGCATTGCAGGGCGCCAGATGTTCCGTGCAGAGGTTCCGGGTCTTCACGAAGAACAACTGCGACCGAGGATCAGGGAGACTGCCAAGATCTTGTGGATTGTTTACATTGCACTCTCAGTTACAGAAGTGATCGTTCTGGACCTTGCAGGATTGTCTCTTTATGATTCAATAACCCATACATTCACATCGATCTCTTGTTCAGGTTTTTCCCCTTATTCAGACAGCATCGCAGCTTTTAATGATCCTCTGGTAGAGGGTATTTTTATAGTTTTCATGTTCCTTGGGGGGGCAAACTTTGCCCTTCATTACAAAACAATATTTTCTGATAAAAAAAGCCTGATAAGGGACCAGGAGTTTAAGTTCTACTTCGCGATAATTGCCATCGCCACCGTTGTTCTTGCCTATATGCTTTTTAGTACCCGAGTCTATTCGTTCTCAGATGCCTTCAGGTACAGCAGTTTTCAGGTCATTTCTATCCTCACAACAACCGGTTATGCAACAGCGGATTTTAATCTCTGGCCTGATTCCTCAAGATTCATCCTCTTCCTGTTGATGTTCATCGGAGGTTGTGCAGGTTCCACTTCAGGTGGTGTGAAAGTAGTGCGTGTACTTCTCCTGCTAAAATACGCACAGAATGTACTCTTCAAGGTGCTTCACCCAAAAGCCATCAGGCATGTCCGCTTTAACGGCAAGACAGTTCCTGAGGATGTTATACATTCCATCGTGTCCTTCATGGTAATTTACTTCATGATCTTCGTTGCCAGCTCGACCATGCTCTCACTAATGGGAATGGACTTCGTTACTTCCCTGAGTGCTTCCATTGCAACCCTTGGCAATGTCGGTCCCGGTCTCGGTCTTGTAGGTCCAATGGCCAGTTTTGATTCTATTCCTGATCTTGGGAAGCTGCTTCTCACCGCAAATATGTGGATCGGAAGACTTGAAGTGTTTACAGTCATGGTAATACTGACGCCGGCTTTCTGGAAGAAGTGAAGCAGATCGTTTTATACTTGTTTCTTACCTTATTTTCTTCATTTTCTTTATTTTTCAAAAATAGTTTGACTTGACATATAATTATAAATATAATAACAAAGGAATTTCTATTGGGGTTAATTGTTCATATTGCACATATCAATTCACATCGATATTTGCGACATGTATGTCCGGGGGAATTCAATGAATGAGCTTACTTATTCAAAAACTATTTTTCGCGAAATGTCAATTATTGCATTTTTAACTATCATTGTGGGAACTTATTTTATAACATTTGATCTGTTTGAAAAAATGTTTTTCCATGTCTATCTGTATGAGCATTATGAAATAGGTGACATACTTCTAACGTCTCTTTTTTTGGTATTCTGTCTCTTTGTTTTTTCATACCATCTTTACAGTGAAATTAAAAGAGAATCCGCAAGCCTGATCGAGGCTAATAATAATTTTCAGGAGATCTTTGATAATTCAAATGATTCAATAGTCGTGTATCGGGAAGATGGTTCAATTGTAAACGCAAATAGTACAGTTATCAGGACATTAGGCTACAGTACGGATGAGCTATTGCACATGTATGTGCAGGATCTGTATGATTCTGATTCAAAACCAATGAACATTAAAGGTGAAGTTTTTCAACCTCTCGAAAATTCATCAATATTAGAGATAACTGCTATTCAAAAGGACGGTTCAAGGATTCCTGCAGAAGTAAGTAGCAGTCTATTTACGTCTACTGGATATCCTTATATAATTTCTGTTGGCAGGGACATTACTGAACGTAAGAAAGCCCAAACTGCAATACTTGAAAAGAATAAGGCCCAGGAAGCCAGTCAGATCAAATCTGAATTCCTCGCGAACATGAGCCATGAATTGCGTACTCCTCTTAATTCTATCATCGGCTTCTCACAGTTTCTAAATAGCAATCCTTATGGCAACCTGAACGAAAAGGAAGTAAAATATTCATACAATATAATGAATGCAGGAAATCACTTGCTGGACCTGATCAATGACATTCTTGATATTTCTAAAGTAGAAAGCGGTAAAATTGAACTCGAATATGAAAAGTTCGGTTTACATGCTTTCTTTTCTGAAGTAGAAGGTATAGTGCAGCATCTGGCAGACAAAAAGAACATTAACATCTCTAATCAGTATAGTTCAGAAAGTATCGAAATGTATGCTGACAGGTTAAGGATGAAGCAAGTTCTGTATAATCTATTAAGCAATTCCGTGAAGTTCACACCTGAAAATGGGTGTGTATAGGTAACTGCGACTGATCGTGACGACCTGTTAGAGATATCTGTATCGGATAACGGTATAGGCATCCCGAAAAATAAACATGATGAAATCTTTGAGACCTTCAAACAGGTTGATTCTTCAACCTCAAAGCAATATGGGGGCACAGGTCTCGGATTAGCTTTGGCCAGACAGTATGTTGAGTTGCATGGCGGAAATATATGGGTTGATAGTGAAGAAGGCAGGGGTAGTACCTTTACTTTTACTATTCCTTTTAATTCCGTTTCTTACATGAACCCATAAGCTCTTTTATTGAACTTAAAAAAGCGCTTCAAGCGAGAGTCTTCTTCACGATTACATTACAGAAATTAGTATCAGAATATTGTTCAATGTATTTCTTTACTTGACCCCTTAAATTCTATCTCTTCATCAGTAAGAGAGAAGCACAAAAAGCAAAATTTTTCTTTTAAGTAGAACAGCCTCCGTATTTCTCTAAAATAAATAATCAGAAGGCATGAATGTTGTCGGTGACGTTAAGATAGTCGGTGATGTGCCCTGCATGAAATGTGGCTATGGTGAGGTGTGTGAGCTCAGCGGATCAAGCTTGAGATTTGCATATTACTTTTTAAAGTATTACAAAGTCATATCTGCAATCTTGCCTTTTTGACCACAACTTCTGCTAAGATCTGTGAAGGATCTATTAATGGAACAGGTACTTCTTCTTTAATGGAAAGTAAAGTAAGTTCTGTACAACCAAGAATTATAGCTTCTGCACCCTCTTTGATGAGCACTTCAATTACCTCTAAAATGTTTTCACGTGCACTTCCCTCTATGTATCCTGCCTTTATTCCTTCTTCTCCATAAATTGAATTCATGACTCTTTCTTGTAATTCTTCATCTGGAGTTATTATTTCGATTCCATCGATCGAATCATGATATAGTCTGGTCATTAGTGTGCCGGTAGTGGCCAATAACCCTATTTTTTTGATCTCCGGAAATGCTTTATGGATGTAAGAGGTAGTTTCTGAGATCATGTTTATTATGGGAATCCTTGTGCTATTTTGTAGTTCACGATAAAAGTAATGCATAGTATTGCATGGTATTGCGATCACCTCTGCACCAGCATTTTCCAGAGTCTCGATAGACTATTTTGCTTCCTCTACAGGGCTGATACCCAATCCAAGTATTGCCAGTGTACGGTCTGGTATATTTGGATTATTATCAATGATGATCCTCAAATGATCCTGATCAGTTTTGGCGGGAGTATTTTTGATAACTTTTAAGAAAAAACGCGCAGTTGATTCAGACCCCACCCCCCCTAAAATTCCAACCGTTTTGTCATGTGCTCTGACTTTCATTCAATTGCTCCCCAAACTTCCCCATTTGCAAGATCTTCCCATATATTCTCATTTTATGGCTAAATTCAGTACCTATATTTTTATTGGGCTATTATCATAAATCAATTTTGTATTTTTATTAATATATCAAAAAATTTTTATCATCGTAAATCTGATATTACCAAAGTTATTTTTGGGATAAAAACAACCGTTCTTTGTTATTAGATTAGCAAGGGGATATGAGGGTGTAAAATGTGCTCACATTAAAAGATTCCGTAACAATAAACCGACCGCCAGAAGTTATTTTTGAATGGTTATCTCATTTCACAGAAAATTACACATCGTGGCATCAGGATCATGTAATTGCAAAATGGATCAGTGGGGGAAATTTTGAGAAGGGCTCGGTTCTTTACTCCGAGGAATATCTCGGTGGCAAATTGGATAAATTAAGTTTTGAAATAACCGGGTTCAAAAAAGGTGAATTGATAGAATACAAAGTTCTGTTCCCACATTCTATGATTTCTCCCGGTGGTTCATTTTCCGTAGAACCTCTTAGTGGTAACAGTTGCTTGTTCACAGCTACACTTTCTTTTCGATTTGGATGGTTGTTTTCGAAAATTGCTAAAAAAAGAGTTAATGCTATAAGGGAGCACATGCGGGAGGAAGGAGTAAATCTTAAAAGTCTACTGGAAGATCCAGATCCTTAAATCCCTTTAATGAATTCTTATCTAATAGTTAATATATTATATGGAACTGCTCTGGAATAATGGTATGTGAAGTTTTCATTGATCTTTCATTAAATGGTACATGTCTGTCGATTTTGTTTTCTTTATTTTCTATGCAACAATGTTCGGAAATACTAAGCGTAAACCTTTTAGGAAATTCTCCTGAAAATATACGAGTTAGCTGTTTTAGTGTACCCTATTCCTTTCCCGAGCTCCTCGAGATATTCTTTTGTAATCTTGATCTGCTTTTTTGGAACAAAATATGATCCCAGGTTCCTGTCAGTGATATGATGCCTTCCACTCTTTACATAGATAGCTGCAATGAATTCATAATCATCATCGATGAATGCCACCCCTGCATCCCCATGACTGTTGTTTGCAAGCAGTAACCCACCAATTTTCAGATATTTTTTACATTCCTGTGAAACAAAGCCAGCATACTGTGAGATGAGCAGATCGAAACTCTTTTCGTTAAGATCCAGCTCTCTGGAGTAATCAGAAGGTATGAAATGGAACACAGCATTTGTGTCATAGGCTTTTTTCTTTGAGATCTGATCAGCAACTGAACTTTTTTGTTCAAAGAATTTCTTTGCTCGCGGATCACTATCCACATATACAACTTCAGGGAAGAAAAAAGAAGGAGTAATATGTACAAAACTTCCTGGATAAAGGGCACTATTAATGTTGAATCTGGTTTTCAGGGATTCAAACAGATCTGCCCTTTCAAAGTTATTGTCAACATAGGATTGCTTGTATAGTTCCTGTACATCAACTTTTTTCATATAAATTATGAAGAGCTATAGTTCTATAAATTTGATCGTATGATCTGCTGATAATTAGCGGTTTTGTAGTTGACCATTTTACTTAATAAAAAATATGCAAACATATAAGTCATTAAATGCGAATGTTAACATGATAGATTGTTATTATCAAAAAGAATTGAAAACAAGGGTAAGTGATTATCGTTGTTCTTTCTGATACCGGTGAGATTTTTTAGTACTAATTTTGTTGAAGAGAGGTGATAGATATGGATAAAGGTTTTTCAAAGGATCTGAGTGAATTGATGCAGTTTCCATCTGAAGGGATCTTCAGTACGGTACTTGCCAAGGCTGAAGACTATAACTATACCCTGATGTGCCTTGCTGCCGGAACGAACATTGACGAACATACTTCTACGAAAACAGGAGTTGTTCAGGTCCTGAAAGGAAAAGGTGTTTTCAGATTGTTTGATAAGGATATCGGGATGAAGGAAGGTACCTTTATCTTCATGCCAGCAAATGCACCCCATTCTCTTCAGGCGGAGGAAGATCTGGCAATACTTCTTTGTCTCACAAAGTAAGATCGGTCAAAGGAAAAGCTACAAGGATCTATCAATAGACAGGAAAAGCTGCTAAGCTCTGGCTTAACAGTTTTTCATTCCAGCTCAATGTCATAGATATTTAATAGGGCGATCACTTCCGGGATCGAAAATTTTGTCTTTTTGAGGATATTATTATTCGGATCGATATCGTAGTTCTTTGCATTCCTGAATGATGTAAAGCTCAGATCAGTATTTCTAAAGAGACTGTTCTTAAGATCGGAGTTTTCAAAATTCGCTTTTGTAATGTTAGTATTTACAAAATCACAATCATATACCTGGCAATTGATAAAATCCGTATTTTCTAATTTCAGATCGGAAAACACTGACAGTGAAAGGAAAGAGTCTTCAAATCCAAAAGTGAGTATGAAGTCATTGCATTTTGAAAAATCCAGTCCCAATATCTTGCAGTTCCTGAATCGGACATCCTGGAATTTAGTGTTATCCAGATCTACGTTTGATAAATTGCAGTTTTCAAAATCACAATCAATAAACCTTGAATTTTTGAAAGATGCATCTCTAAGGTCGATATCCTTAAAGGTTTCCGCTTCGAATTCTTCGTTCTGGTACTCCATGAGCTCTGGATATTGTTTTTGTTTTATATGATATCTTTGCATCTGAGATCAACAGTATTCTTATTTCGCAAGCGACTGGGCTGATAATTATGTCTTAATAACGGTTGAAAGTCAATTTATTCCATTAGTTATTTTTTATGAAAAAATGAAGTGATCATTTGATCCTCATTTCGGAGTAGTTTGCTGTTTTTCCATTACTGACCGGATATGTAAATTCAAGACCATTTCTACCAAGCATACAGGACATGGGCTTTGCTTTTTCAATATCCATTTCGCCATTTTGATTAAAGAAATTTTCGTTTACCTCAAGGTTTACAACTTTGCCTATGATAAGAGAAAATTTATCCCTTAATATCTCTTCAACAAAAGTACATTCTGCCCAGGCAAGACACCCGTTCACTCCTGGAGTTTCAATGCTGGAAGAGGCTTTTGTGGTCAGCCCTGCTTCTTTGAATTCGTCGATGTCAGCAGGATAATTCTTTGAGCAGATCATTACTTCATCAGACATATCCACTGAAGGTATATTGATGACGAATTCTTTCATCTCCCTTATGTTATTGAGAGTATCTCTTTTTATCCATGATGCAAGTACGATCTCTTCCAGAGGCCTGAGAATTGGAGTTATATTGGACCATGGGGCCAGGTTTAGCACTCCGTTCTTTGAAGTAGTGGAGATCAATGCGACAGGGAGTGTAAATATTTGTTCTCTTTTTCTTGGGGCGATTTTCATTGTATCACTTTAACTTTTCTTTATATTCAACGTTATCATACGTATTATAATTTTTTTATTAATAATTATGTAATAAACTAATTATAATATAATTTTAGACTTAACGATCACGGTCAAAAATTGAAATGAATGATAGTTTTCACTTGAATCTGCTTTATATTATATATTTATATTTTTTTATGTATCACCAAATAACTTATCTCTGTTTAACTAGATAGTTCATATTAATGAATGACCAATACGAGCCAGAGATCTCTGGTCATTCCTGCACAAATAACCTCCCGGGTTGGAATAAGGAACTGGAATCGGCTTTTTCTGCTTATTCAGGTCCATACTTAGCTGGAAGAGTGGTAGCTCAACACAAAGCAGTCTTCGACATTCTGGTTCCAGATGATGTGATCAGCGTACAGTTCGATCCCTCACTCCTTCAAATTAGTAAGCAACCGGTAGTTGGAGATTTTGTTGTCCTGCTGGATCAGGATGAGTTGAACTCATATAAGATCGTGGATATTTTACCCAGAAGAACCTGCTTATCGCGAGGAGCTTCCGGGGATTGTCGTGAGGAGCAACTGATCGCTGCAAATATTGATACTATATTTCTAATAACTTCGATCGAAAAGGATCTCAATTTGCGAAGACTTAAACGATATCTTACCATTGTTCATTCATCTGGTGCTAAACCAGTGGTCCTGCTTAATAAGATCGACCTTGCAGATGATCCATCTCAAATGCTAGAAAAAATACAGTCTGTTACAGGGGATGTGCCTGTAATTGCTATCAGTGCTCTTTCAAAAGAGAGTGTGGTTTTGCTTAAGTCTTATATAAATCCTAGTGATACAGTAGCACTTCTTGGTTCACCCGGGGTTGGGAAATCTATGCTTATAGATGCTTTTTTTGGTAAAAATGCCCCGGAAATAATGAATGTTTGGAAAGATGATGAGAATGGAAGGCAGATGCTTACAACTCGTCAGGCATTACTTCTTCCAAATGGTGCAATTATTATCAATAATCCGGCCATCCATTCATAAAAGACCTTGTATCCATAGCTTCCATTTAGTTCAATCTCATGAGGGTAAGGTCAGTTTCCATCTTTTCAAAAGGAACAGGATCGACTACTACTCCCATTCCTATCTTCATCTCCATCCTCATCCTCACCACCACCACCACTCCCATGTACCAAATTATTCTCTAACATGAGCATTGAGACTAAATGGCTTACCAATTTTCCTATTCTCCTTCATCCAGCATTCCGTAACATCAGCCACCTTATCCACAGCATCTACTATAACACTGTCAGCAGTTGCTATTACTGCATGTGCTCCCGCTTCCTTGAGATCGAAATCCACATGCTTTGAGGTTCTTGCATCGGCTTTTAATCTTTTGGTTTTGGCTTTTTCGCAGATGAATTTTGCAAGTTTCTCACTGTTGCTCATCTGGGAGTCCAGGAGGATAGTGGATGATCTTACTTTCAAAGCTGAAAGCGTTGAGAGCATCTCGTCAACTGCCATGCAGGTCGTATCCGTGATCCTGTGGTTACCGAATACTCCACTTATGTCACGCAGGAATCCATCATCTGCAAACCATATGGGTTCATTTTTCAGTGCACTTTCTATGGTTATCAGGACATTGTAGCCATCAACAAAGATATCGCATCCTTCTAACTGAGAGCAACTGAGCTTCTTTTTGATTCGGATTTCTGCAGTTTCGGGTGAGAACACAAGTCTTGCGAGTATATGCCTTTCCTGTCCGGTCAGTCGGTGATGGTTGCTTACAAAAGTGATAGCACTCTTTCTCGCATATCCTTTTGAGAGCAGGTACCTTACTTCTATTGCAGGCTCTGAAAGCTTTTCTTTCAGTTCTTCGACTGGAAGCAGTTGTCTATCAGACATTGCAAATACTTTGCTGTGAGTAAGATTTATAGATGTCGCAGAACGATCTCTTGTTTTGATGAGTGGGTATACAGAAAAAGACCGAAATTATCAGTTTGATCCGGAGACCGGTCCTGCACCCCCATTACCTTATCTCGAACTTCCTGATCCGATCCTTGAAAGTAGTATTTCCATCGTAAGGATCCTTAAAGGAAGGCGGTCCGTTCGTTCCTATTGTTTAAGTCAAAATACACCTAAATATATCGTCTTCTCAATTATATGAGCATGAGGTGCATAATTAACATCTTCGAAGATCTGCCTTCTTCCATCATGTCTATTTTTAAAAACGAAAATAGAAGCAAATATAATAACTATATTTTTATAATATAATACCTTATTTTCCTGAAAATATTTCATTAACTGAAGGTGTTTTCATGTTCTACCCTAGCTTATATTCGGATTTCTTAATAATTTCCGGTATCTTGCTCATAATAATGGCACTGTATATCCGGCAGTTCAAGGACTCTGAATACATTACTTATTTTGCAATGCTACTATTTTCGGTTGCAATATATTCAATATTCTATGCTTTGGAAATATCTTCGACAACACTGGAGACTTCGTTGTTCTTGTATAAGCTCCAGTATGTTGGCATCGTTATGATCCCTGCTTTTTTGCTTCTATTCTCGATCAGCTATACAAGAGGAGAAAAATGGGCCACCCTTTCAAGGATTATTGCTATCTTTATTGTTCCAGTGATCACGCTGATCCTTGTATTCACCATTGAGATGCATCACCTGTTCCACGAAGTTACTTACATCAAGACTGCAGGTCCACTTTTTTGTCTTTACTTTGAACCGGGTATCTATTATTGGTTCTATCAGTTCTATTTGATCATATTGGTAGTGTTTTGCATTGTCCTTTTCTTTAAGATGTACTTCTCTAACAGATCCTTTTTTGGTATACACCTGCTACTTCTAATTATCTACTCTTTGTTACCTTTTTCAATATACCTGCTTTATCTGGCAGGATTTTTTCCTGAGGGTTTCGATCCTATACCCTTTGCTTTCATTCTAACTGCAATAATGATATACATCGGTATATTTCGTTATAGATTATTCAATATAACTCCTCTTGCACGCAGTTTCCTTTTTGAGAATATGCCTTCAGGTGTCATAGTTCTTGATGGGAAGGGGAGAATTGTTGATATTAACCAATTTGTAGAGAAAAATCTGGGCCTTGGTGCAAAAGATATAGGTAAATCGGCATCAGAAGTGCCTGGATACTGGCATGAACTTCTGGGGCTTAAACTTAATGATAAAGGGATGAACAATATCGAGTTGAAGAAAAGCGTTGGAGGTACAACTTTCTGGTTTACTGCCAATGTTTCCTCCCTTTATGATAAACATGGTGACTTTCATGGAAGAATGATCGTTCTGGACAATATTACAGCTCGAAAGCTTACAGAAGAGATCGTTTCCATTCAACATAATCTTTCGATCGACATGGGAACACGTTCTGATCTTATAAGCACCCTGAATTCCCTGTTGGAACATCTGGTAACTATCGAAGCTATCGATTCCGGTGGGATCTATCTGGTAAGTGATAAAGGGGGGCTGGATATGATCGTACACAATGGGATTTCACCAGAGTTCGTAGCACAATGCAGCCATTACGATAAGGATTCATTGAATGCAAAAATTGTAAGGGATGGCAAACCGGTATACATAAAGTATTCTGACATGCTATCAGGCAATCTTGTTAATAGTCTGTCTGAAGACTTTTTGTCTGAAGGATTGAGGGCAATGACTGCAATTCCTATACTTTTCGAAGGCAAAGCTATTGCATGTATGAGTCTTTCATCTCATACTTACAACGACATTCCTGATCAAACAAGGAATGGGCTTGAAAGTATAGCCTCTTTTGCAGGGGAATATATCACAAGAGCAAAAATTCAGGATATCCTGCATAGGCAGAAGACCG
This sequence comes from Methanococcoides sp. AM1, assembly GCF_900774055.1. Classification (NCBI taxonomy): domain Archaea; kingdom Methanobacteriati; phylum Methanobacteriota; class Methanomicrobia; order Methanosarcinales; family Methanosarcinaceae; genus Methanococcoides; species Methanococcoides sp. AM1. The sequence continues at coordinate 199,899 of NZ_CAAGSW010000003.1, forward strand.
ATCTGGAAAACCTGTTTAATTCAATTGATGAGCTTTTTTTTGTGCTGGATTGGTCCGGCAACATCATATCAACAAATGAATCAGCAAGATTAAAACTTGGATACAGTGAAGAGGAATTTTCATCAATGAAAGTTACTGATGTTCATTCTAAAGAAAGTATGGATCAGGTCTTATTTGTTATTAACGAGCTGCTTTGTGGTAAAATTGATTCATGTTCAATTCCTCTTGTTTCCAAAGATGGAGCATACATCCCCGTTGAGACCAGGATCACAGTCGGTAAGTGGAACGGCAAAAAAGTAATGTTTGGAATTTCAAGGGATATAAGTGAGCGCCAAAAATTTGAAAAAGACATAATTGATGCTAAAAATAAAGCTGAAGAAGCTAATCGTATAAAATCTGAATTCCTGGCAAACATGAGTCATGAGCTACGCACACCTCTTAATTCTATCATCGGTTTTTCACAGTTGCTAAGTAGCGATCCTTTCGAGAACCTGAGTGCAAAGGAGATCAAATATTCTTACAATATTGCAACCAGTGGCAAACATTTACTGGCCCTTATCAATGGCATTCTGGATCTTTCAAAGATAGAAAGCGGAGAACTAAAACTTGAATGTGAGAAATTCGATCTGGTTGCTTTCATTTGTGAAATGGAAGAGTCAATAAAACATCTGGCAGATAAAAAGAACATTGAAGTTTGTAATAACATTCGTTCTGAAAATATCGAAGTGCATGCCGACAAATTAAGGATGAAGCAAATATTGTATAATCTACTAAGTAATTCCCTGAAGTTCACACCTGAAAATGGTTGCATATAGCTAAATGCTATTGATCGTGACAATAGGGTAGAGGTTTCTGTATCCGATAACGGAATTGGTATACCACAAACTAAGCACAATGAAATATTTGAATCCTTCAAACAGGCGGATTCATCAACTTCAAAGGAATATGGTGGTACAGGCTTAGGACTTACTTTGGTGAAAAAATACGTTGAGATGCATGGCGGAAATATTTGGGTTGACAGTGAGGAAGGTTTAGGCAGTACTTTTACTTTTGCTCTCCCTTCAAATTCGGATCACTACGATTAAAATACGAAGTTTTAGATTCATCAAAATTTAAGGTAAAAAGTCCATTGCTTCCGTAGAGGTCCACTAATTAAACAGTTCTCAGTCTCTACAAAAAATATATATGTTGTCATTCCACTTTTTTATTTAGGGGTTTTTGATATTATGGCAACAAGACAGATTGAAGTTACAAATCTGGAAGAGATTCATGAAAGAAGTAGGACTAATTCCATCACAGGGTTGGAAATAATATGGAACTAATTCCCTATTTGCATGTAATTGTTGGTATCCTTATCTTTATTGTAGGGTTCATTTTCCATTGGTTAGGTCAATTTATCTCAATATTGAATTGGGATCTTGCCACAAAAATAGGACTTCAGGAAAAGAAAATGATTCCTGAGTTCAAGGTATATGAACATGCAATAGCTGTTGCTGATGCATCAATTGGCTGGATATATGGGCTTGTGGCTGTCGGTCTGGTCCTGAATTTACCATGGGCGTTTAAACTGGCTTGGATCCCGGGTGTGATCTTTCTATATCATAGCTTAAGTTTTTGGTTTTGGGTCGGGAACCAGAACAGGTTAGGGTATCAGACCACCACGGACAGATTTAGGATCATCTGGTTCCTTACAAATTTCATAACCGGTATTCTGACAATTGTAGTTGCGTGGTAATATGGTGTTTTGATCAGCCATGATCACAAAATATGAAGCACATCTAATAAATTCAAAATGAATATAAAATTCGTTAATAAAAATCCAAACTGAGGCTGGAATATACAGGAACTTGAACTTCTGTCACGAGTGACTTTATATATTCTTTTGGTATTGTTCGGTTTAGTTACACTTATCCTCGGATGGTTCCAGATCAATGTCTACAAAGGTAAAGCCATGGATAATCCGGATGGTTCAACCGATGATTGGCATGAGCAAAATATATTGTTTGGAATGTCATTTGCAGACATAGTCATAATTTGTCCGGCTACTTTTGTAGGCATTGCCTTAATACTGATAGATTCCCACTTGGGCTTTTTCATTCTTGGATTGCTTAGTTTCTGGCATGTGTGGGTGAACACTGCTTTTACAGTTACCAGCTTACGGTTTGAAAAACCAGAAATTACTTTCATGTGGTTCATAGCCTATCCATTTGGGATATTGCTCGGTTTACTTTACCTGATCTGGCTGTTTATTCATTTCGACATTGTGTTTTTCCCCTGATAAAGTTAGATCATAGAATTAAATGGGGATGCTGATCAAAATTCAATTATGAATTTATAGCAATTTCCAATATGGTTTTGAGCACTTTTTGGGATATGTAAATTAGAAAGAGTTACTTCTTTCTCCTCTTTTTAGAAATGTTGACAAATAGGACTCATTGAAGTATAGCCTTAAGTAGAAGGAATCTCAAATTTATTAATTACCAAAGGGGGTATATTATTTGCAAAAAGGATATAACCTAAAGTATTGTATTACTAACATATCATCTTTAATTGAGGGTATGTTCCATGGCAAACGAGGATAGCAGGATACACGATAATGAGAAAGAAAGAATAAAGGCATTAAACGCCAGGCAATTAAAACGACTATTGGAGAATACCAACAGCGATACTAAAAGGAAATTGTACCAACGATTCATTAATTCATACATAATATCAGGTGCAAGCGTTTACACAATCCGTAACCATTTATCCGCATTGCTGCAATGGGATAGTATCATTATCAAAGAATACAACGAACTAACAGACATTGATATCGAAAACGCTTTGATTGAATTAGAAAATAGCGATATGTCGGATAGTTCAAAGAAAACACGACAGATCAACCTTAAGACTTTTTTGAATTATGCAGGTTTGGAGGAACTTTCCGACAAGATCAAGATTAGGAAGGTAAAACGCAAACTTCCAGATGAGTTATTGACGGCTGATGATATAGACCGACTAATAAACGCATGTCAGAATCAACGAGATAAAGCCGTTATAAGCCTACTGTACGAATCCGGTGCAAGGCTAGGGGAAATGTTGAGTTTACAAATTAAACACCTTGAGCCACACGACAAGGGCATGTATGTACAGTTCCCAGACGGTAAGACGGGTGCAAGACGTATCATGGTTGTCTATTCAGCCATGTACATGAATCAATGGATTATGAACCACCCGAACAGAAGGGATCCAGAATCATTTTTATGGTGTCAGATCGGGGGAACACATGAAGTTTTAACGATTCAGTCATTCCGGAAGTTACTAAAAAGTGCAGCAAAAAGAGCGGGTATAACAAAGCCTGTAAACCCACATGCTTTTAGACATGCACAGGCTACAGAGTTAGCAAAGGATTTTACAGAGCAGACTTTAAAGCGTTACCTAGGGTGGACCGCAGACAGCAAGATGGCTGCAACCTATGTACATCTAGCTTCAAAAGATGTTGATGAAGCAGTTTTGAAACGTGCAGGTATTGAGATTGAAGAAAGGGATACTAGGCTTAGAATGGACGAATGTCCACGTTGTCATAAGTTAATTAAGCCGGATATGTCATTTTGTGGTTTTTGTGGCCTCCCGTTGACAAAGGAAGTAACAACAGAGAATAATGATACAATATCTGGTATTATTGAAGTATTAAAGAACAATCCTGAAATACTGATGCAGGCATTGAGCAAAGCAGGAAAGGAATAATAAAATTGGTGTGAAATAAGTCACACTACTTCATCCAATTTTTCCCGAATTTCTGGGCTCAAGTTGTCTCCAGCAAACCTAAGAAAATCTTTGTAATTACAACTCAACTCATATTTGTCGGTTTGTAGTTCGTTTGCATAGAAGGACAGGTGGAAATCAAAGTCAACATAACAGCGGGCTAAAAGCAAACTAAGTTTTGTTGTCATGTTAAGCGGGGGCTTCACTAATTTCGTGATGTCATTTAATGCAGGTACAAACACGGCTTCAGTGAATTGTTTAAACTCTATTTCTGCATTGCGTCGGTTTTCCGAATTTGAATATTCTCCAAGGGCTTTAAGCAATTCTCTTATCAATATTGTGAAGCTAACATCAAAATTAATCAACTGTGCAGTAGATACGTAGTCTCCCTTGCTAACCATATCGTTCTCAATTAGAATTTCTCTTGATTCATCTATTTGTTTATTAAAAATCGAGAATGGGGCTCTGTTTGTAAACGAATAAACGACCGGGTTCCCCTTCCCGCATATCTCTTCGCGTTCAATTTCATGAATCGACACTAGTCGTTTTAAACATTTTACTACAGTCGAGTGGCTGCTTTTTGTTCCAGTCCTTTCAATCAATTTTGAATGAATGTCTTTTGTAAGGATGGGGTCTTCGGATTCTTTTATGATTTCTAAAATTGTGTCACAAGTTTTGGTAAATGGTTTTTTTTCCAAACAACCAACTCCCTAAATAATAAATTACAGTTTTCTACAAACTGTATATATATGTTTTAGACCATATATACTCATTGGTGAATGCCATGTTAAAAAGAAAAGTTCAGAAAGTGAAAGAAAGTTACTTAGTCACAATCCCGAAAGACATGTGTCGTCTTTTTGGAATTACTGACAGTACCGAGATGCAAATGGAAATCACAAGCGAAAATAAGATCGTAATGACCCCTGTCCATGCCCGCCAAGACAATGCAGGGGCCATGCTGAACAATTAGACGTGCGGTGTCCAGCATGGAAACTAAGACAACCAGCAATAAAGAACTGTCGGACTGGGCGAAGCAGTTCTCAAAAGAACATCAATCCAGTATTGATTATTTCTTGAAATTCGGATCCCCTATAGAAAAGGCCCTTTGCGAAACAGTCCAGGAACTAGCCGAGGGGGCCACAGCATGAGTCCGGAAACATTCAAGAAATTAGAGGCCCCGGAAGAAATGACCGAAAGTAAAGACAATGTGGCGCAATTTGAAACAGAAGAAATAAAAAATACACATGAAGTTGAGGATTGTAGCAGAGAACAGATAAACTATCTGTGTAGGGTCAGAGGGGACCTTAAATGAATCCTTCTTCTACGTTTGTTGATATGGACGTCCATCTTGATTATGATGTATGCAAAATACGCTTTTCATTGGAAGGCGAGTTCATTAGTTACTATTGCCACACCCCACCAGTGAACAAGGGGCGCAAGACTGACGTTTAGAAGTTCCGAAGGGGTAAGACCACAGGCAAGGACAAAATGGCCATAGCGTGCATGATAAGTCACTTTGCAGGCAAGCGAGAGGACAGCGATAAAGCAGAGCTTCTTATGCTCGCAGATACCTTCATCGAAGAACTGGAGGGACTCTCGTGGTATAATGAACTCGCATCTATCGACCTCACAAGGTGCTTTACCGTACGGGATAGTGGAAAAGTGGAAATTGTCCCGGAAGCAATCGCGGAGGAAGTCGCGGAGGCATACAACGTCATTAGCTACAACGATTTACTGTATGTCTATCAAGATGGATACTATCAGGAAGGAAAGCGACGCATCGAGAGTCTTATTCATAGCATCTTAACGAATGTCGGGGACGGGAACAAGACTTACGACAAGTCACACGAAGCTGCGACTCGCGAGATTATACACAGGCTAAAAGTCACCGATCCATACTTCGAATATCCCTTCAATAATTATGAAAACATTATTCCAGTAAGCAACGGACTCGTAAAAATTGATTTTGATGCAGAAACGTATGAACTGATCCCAAACAATCCGTATTACAAGTTCAATTATAGGCTAAACGTTGCCTATGATCCTGATGCGGAGTACGATGCGATACACGACGATGTTATATCAAAGTACGTGGACGGTGAGGAGTGTGGGATATTGTACCAGATACCAGCACAGGCAATCCTTCAAATGATGGGAACTGCACCATATAAGAAGGCATACATACTACAAGGGGACGCGAACGCTGGCAAGACTGCATATCTTACGTTCCTCGCGTTGATGTTTGGAAAGGCAAGTATCAGTAACATGTCACTGCAACAGCTTACTGCCGATCGGTTCAGCACTGCCAACCTCGAAGGTAAGATTCTAAACACCTATGACGACCTATCCGACATTCCACTTAATGAAGGTGGAGTTATCAAGACCATTACAGGAACTAAGGACCATTGGGTTCAAAAGAAGAATGTTCAGGCATACGAGGCCACAATAAACGCGGTACACTGCTATGCGTGCAATATTGCACCGGACGCGAGCAAGCTGCATAATGATACTGCATTTTGGGAAAGGTGGGAGTTCATTTACTTCTCAAATTTGTTTGAGGTCGACCCGGGATTCTATGGGACATACTTCACTCAAAAGAACATTAGCGGATTCTTTAACAGGGTGTTGGAGATGGTCGTTAGGATCAAGAAGTATGGGCTGATGTATAAATCATCTGCATCGGACGTGTTGAATAAGTGGACACAAAATTCTGATCCGCTATACAGGTTCTTAGATGATAACCTTGTATTCAATGATAACCCGATGTACTACACCAAGGACGACTTCTTAAACATGTACCGCGCATATTGTGAACACGAACGCATCGCGGAGAGTAAGCGACCAATGAATGTTGCAGTATTCTCGCAGCTCCTGTTTAAATATGGTGTCGGTGAATGTCAGGTAACATCCCAGGCGGACGGTGTAAGGAAACGGTGCTATTCTGTGTATCGTACATGGTGCAGCAGCTCTGTTTACCAGAATATGTTTGATAGAGTTATAGCAAGTACCAAACAGAGCAAGATATAAGCCTAATATTCTTACCCACTTCTTTTCTTTTTTTGGACGACACGTTACTGCACGGACTGCACGGGAATTCCCAACTTCCTTATTAGTATTATTTTTTTATAACGTATAAGAAGTAAAAAATACCTGTGCAGGTTGTGCAGCAGAATGGATGTGGGGTATAATTGGCTTTAACGATCGTAAACTTTCTGTGGGTGTTCTTATCCTTTAACTAACATCGTGGGGGGGAATGTCCTTAAAATCGATATCAATATTCAGCATCTTATATTTTATGTGTATATCTCGTAATTTTTACTATATGTATAAATACAATGGTGTACATAATATAATGTATATGTCAAACTATAGATTAGAGGTTCAGATTCCTTACAAGCTGAAGGCCGGAATAGACCAGACCATCGAATCCGGGGACTATTCCACACAGTCGGAGTTTATCAGATCTGCAATCAAAAGAGAACTAAGCACATTATCCAGGAGGGAAGCATGGCAAGACCTACCAAATTAACCCCAGAGACTCACAAAACGATTTGTAAGAACATAGCATTGGGTATGCCATACGAACACGCCTGTAGGGCTGCTGGTGTATCCTATCCAGCTTATAGAACTTGGATTATAAGGGGAGAAGAAGAAGCCCGGAGGGTAGAGGAAAATCCCAGGGCATCGATTAAGAACAGTGAAAAGCCCTTTGTAGAGTTTCAAGATGATATAAAAAGGGCCGAAGCCCAGGGAATAGAGAAAAACCTCAAACGGATATCAAAAGCAGCCGATGAAGGAAACTGGCCTGCAGCTGCATGGGTTCTTGAAAGGCGGCATCCTGAACATTTCGCAAAGCGTGACTATCTGGATATGAAAGCAGAGCATAGCGGTGGGGTCAGTATAAACCTACAGATGATGGATTGTAGCAAGAAATGAGCCCTTATATCTTATGTCATTTTCTCAATAATTTATAATAGACATAATTATTTATACGATGATTTGATGGGGATATAGGGGTGCAACATACTAACCATGGGTTTATGTCTTCATCCTTCTAATGAGGTAATCGAGAATGACATATTGTAAACATTGTGGAAGAGAAGTTAAAGGGCACAGAGCATGGAGTATAACCTCATGGGTAGCATTCAATTTTGTGTGTGCCATAATACTATTGGGCCGGGGAAGTGCAGGCCATATACCTGATGCCTTGGTAGCGGGGTCAATTTATGGGACGTTCTTATACACGTTTTATTGGGCTGCATTCGCTAAAGATAGTTGTCCCATCTGTAAAATGGAGTTGACAAAGGACAAAGTTGCATAATTGAGGTGTATGAAATGAACATGAAAACAATATTAATGATACTGTTTGCTGCATTTGTGATTATTGGGATGGTTGCAGAATTGACCGGATCAGATGACCAATCATATCAGGACGATGAGTTTCTCTTATTTGCTGACAATTCTTTTGCAATAATCGGAACTGATTTAAATAACGTGGCAGACGCACTTGAAGCCGGTGATTACGTTCGAATATATTCTGCAGGATCTGTATTGTGTGACCACGCCCAATCGGGAATGATGAAATACAACGATTACAAAGTTTCTGAGGATGTGAAGCCTCTCCAACATCAATATTATGAAATGATGACGGAATATGCCTTAGTCGGTTCTTATCTTAAATCCGCAGCAGAAAACATGGAGGACGGCAATATGATCAAGGCAGATGAGGATTTCAAGCTCGCTATGACATGTCTTAATCGGGGGTCGGATGCCCGTGAAACATACGTATCTCTGAAGAACGAATTGTAATATTAAACACTTGCATTTTGTTAGTTTATATTAAAATCAAAGGTGTGAATCATGAAAACAGCTTATAAAGTGATAACGGTTCTTTTAATATTGGTATCGATGACTGCAATTGGTTGTACAGATGTTGCAGGCGATGAACCAGTGAACGAAGCACCGGGTGTAGAAGCAGTTGAGGATAATCAAACAATGGACGTCGCTGAAGATTTTGATGATCCTGAAGAACTTGATACTGGTGAACCAGAATTAAAAATAATGTCAGTGACCGGAACACAGAACGGCATGGAGATCACCGTCAAGAATGTAGGGAATGCTACAGCCGAAAGTGTTTACTGTGGAATTCTTCCTTTTGGTTATTCCAATAGCATTACATTCAGTGAATATATGACATATGAAGAGATGCACGAGATAATGTTGCCAGCTGTAATAGAAGGTGTGTCCGGGGATGCACACGTTTATGAAACCAATTATAGCTACAAGGATACTCCGAATTTGATTATAAAGTACCGTCTCGAGAGCATTGACTATATCGGAAACATTCCTGAAGGGGAAGCTATGGCAGGTGAAATGAACGCTTACGAAGAACCATATGATGAGGAATACTGGAAGATTGCATGGATTGAAGGAGATGAGGAAAACTACGTCGTTTATTGAATGGATGAGGTCCGCTCTTCAATTTTTTAATTAATTTATTTTTTCTTTTTTTGTTTTATTATTCCGGCCCAATGTTCCTTTAGAATTGGGGTATGTGTTAACTAAAGAGTTTAAACATCATGGAAATGGTGGAAATTAGAATCAACCATACCATTAAAAGATCATGTTGCAGCAACGGATTTAAATTAATAGAAAATGGGATTCTCTAAGGGTACTTTACATTACATGAAGCTGAATGCCAAGATTGATAAGCCGTTGATAATCAGTGCTCATGTAAGACTATTCTTAATTGCACAATCCCAACAATAAAGAGAAGTTATCAGACATACCTATCATTCTTTGTGTGTGTTAGTTCATGGTATAAATTTAAATATCACTTGATTACAAAGTTATTACATGGGGGTATATAACAATGGACATACCACAGAACAAGGAAGAAATACTAACCTCTAGGTTATATCAGCAAAAGGAAGAGAAGAGTTCATCAATTCAGCCAGAGCCAATACCTTGTCCGGAACCGGAACCAGAGCCTTCGCCAGAACCAGTTCCCTGTCCCGAGCCAACCAAAAAGCCACGGGATAAGAAAGACTGACTGAAACATTAGAATGGTAGAAGCACCTCTGCTTTAGAAATTTGACCATTATAGCTAGTTGAATTTCAGGATCATTGAAGGGCAGAGGTCATAGGGGGTAATAGCAATGATAACCAGAGTCTATATTTCCCACACTGAGCAGGACATCGGTCTGGCTCAGGAACTGGAACAGGCTTTATGGGCAGTGAACCTGGAGAGTTTTTCTTCTCTGCTCAAAAAGACCGAGTCACTATCCGATGCGGAACTGATCAGCTTTGGGATCCGCCATTCAGATTGTATGGTCGTCATTCTGACTATGGACGGGGTATTATCTCCCAAGGTGAACGAGGAGATCGGGCTCGCTGTGGGTACGGACCAGTTGATAATTACGTTGTTAGAATACGGGGAGAAATCACCGGCTTTGATAAGCCACCTTCCTGCCATCGGCTTTTCCAGAGAGACCTATAAGGATGCACTTGGAGTTGTCATAAAAGACATACGGCAGCTTACCAAGCTGGACTGGTTGAAAATTAAATGTCCTCATTGCGGGGAAGAAATGACGCAGTACATCACACCTCAGGAGGAGGTCGAAAAGGTTCTTCTGGAAGGTACTGACCTTAAGACCATCTGCAGCTACTGTGAAAATGATGTGTTTTTGGACCCCAGAACATTCAGGCCTCGTACTCCTAAGTGATTTTTGAATGAACATTCAGTTTGAGTGGAGTATCTGTCCTCCAAATACTTCAGATCAGACTAAATCCCAGTTTTGATAGCTCTACAAGAAGAACAATAAGTGTAAAATTACCCACAAACAACGGGACGATCATTTTCCGGAACGGGAAATTCACGATTGCAAGTGCTATTGCGATCACATCACTTGGAAGGGGTGTGAGGGAGTAAAGGAAGATCATCAGCATGGTTAGCCTGTCATCTATATTTTCCATCCATTTTGTCAGGCGGAAAACATTGCCTGCGTATTTTCCCTTTATGCATTGCCTGCTTTTTGTACCCAGGTAGTAGAAGACCAGATCGCCGAAAGTGAGACCGATGCTTGCGAACAGTGCGATCCATAACGAATTCACTCCTCCCAGGGATATTGTGATCAGGGCTGTGTAAAAGGTAGTGGAGGTAAATGTGGAAACACCGCCTATCATTGCAAGCAGGAAGACAAAAATGTAAACGTTGCGTACTCCCAGTCTTTCGACTATTTCTCCGGGTGGATAGTAAAAAAGGAGAACCGACCAGGAAACTATAAAGAGAATAATTAGCCCGAGGACCCAGATGCTCCTTTTACCACTATGGTGGGGACAAATTCCCATTTCATTATCATCAGCTTTTAATGAGACCAGCTTTTCATTTTGTTCCTGCATTTAACCTCTTGGAAACTTGAATAGCTATAAGTGACTCCTTTCATTTATATTATGTACTTTGCTATGCTCTTAAGTTATAACAGTTTCATACGGCCTTCCGGGTCCTTATTCTTGATCCGTTCCATTTCATTCCAAAAATTCAAATAGATTGCAAGCTGTTATTCTTATTATGAGCTCGATTCATGAAGATCTGGTCCGATCGCTCGATTCCAAACAGGCAGCTTATGTGAATCTTGAAATACCGGACCCTACTAACGGGGAATATCTTCTTGGGGTCTTTCATTTTATTCCGGGGGGAGACCTGAATATATTGCAGGCAGCTGCAGAGATCGCAGCTGAATCATCAACTGGTACAAACTTTAAGGTCAATACGGAGACCAAGTTCTCTAAGACTATGAATGCTCTGGTATATCAGCTTGATCTGGAGAGGAACCTTGTCTGGATAGCTTATCCGTGGAGACTTTTTGACAGGGGTGGAAATGTCCAGAATATCCTGACATACATTGTCGGAAACATCCTGGGAATGAAAGAGATATCAGCACTGAAGTTGCTGGATGTATGGTTCCCGCCATCCATGCTCGAGCAGTATGATGGTCCTGGCTTTACTGTTGATGACATGCGAAAGTACCTTGATGTCTATGACAGGCCGATCCTTGGTACTATTGTAAAGCCAAAAATGGGGCTCACTTCTGCAGAATATGCTGAAGTCTGCTATGATTTCTGGGTAGGCGGAGGAGACTTCGTTAAGAACGACGAGCCTCAGGCAAACCAGGACTTCTGTCCATATGACAAGATGGTATTGCATGTAAAGGAAGCAATGGACAAGGCAGTCAAAGAGACGGGGAAGAAAAAGGTCCATTCCTTCAATGTTTCGGCTGCTGATTTTGACACTATGATCGAAAGGTGTGAAATGATAGTCAATGCCGGCTTTGAGCCCGGAAGCTATGCTTTCCTCATCGATGGCATAACCGCAGGCTGGATGGCAGTCCAGACAATCAGGAGACGATATCCTGATGTATTCCTGCACTTCCACAGGGCAGCCCACGGAGCTTTTACAAGACCTGAGAACCCCATCGGATTTTCAGTATTGGTCCTGTCCAAGTTTGCACGCCTTGCCGGTTCTTCAGGCATCCACACAGGTACAGCGGGTGTTGGTAAAATGAAAGGAACACCTGAAGAGGATATAGTTGCTGCACATGGTATCCAGTACCTCAGTTCCACTGGTCACTTCTTTGAGCAGTCATGGGCCAAGATCATGGATACCGATAAGGATGCGATAGATCTTGTACATGAGGATTCAGCTCACCATGTTATCCTCGAGGACGACAGCTGGAGAGGTATGAAAAAATGCTGCCCGATAGTTTCCGGGGGTCTGAATCCGATCAGGTTGAAGCCTTTCATTGATGTAATGGGCAATGTGGATTTCATAACAACAATGGGTTCAGGTGTCCATGCACATCCAGGAGGAACTCAGGCAGGAGCAAAAGCACTTGTCCAGGCATGTGATGCTTATCTTAAGAACATAGACATTGCAGAATATGCCAAAGACCACGAGGAACTTGCACAGGCAATTGAGTATTTCCCAAAGGTCTGAATACGTTAAATATTTTCATTGAAATAACTCCAAAATGGGGTGCAGGGCTGACCAGGATCATATCGATCTTCTTCAGGTCAGCTTCTGTAATTACTTTTTTGATCTGATCTTACTATCCGTTAGGAATCTTTATTATTTTGCAACAGATCGCTCAGGTTAATCTGTTTTTAAATGAAATTATGTCGGGATGATGCTAATTATTTGCTGTAATGACCTATCTCGAACCTTCGAAGAATGTAATTGTGAAAAGTGGCCTTGGCCTTTATCATAGGATATTGACTGTAAAATTGAAATAATTGTTGGAAATGGCTAAAATTTCGATGACTCAGTTATTTCTGTAAAAAAGTTTATCTGCACTGGCATTTTTGAGTAATGATATGAATGATGAATACAGGAACAAAATGAGTGATAATTTAGATTTCTACTTTATCCCCGGCTGGAATGCTTCACTTGCATCTGCATTTTCAGCCTATAAAGGATCATATATTCCCGGCAGGATTGCAGCCCAACATAAGACGTTATGCAATATCCTTACTGAAAAGGGTGAGATGCAGGCAGCAATATCAGGAGCTATGCGTAGGACTGGCAAGCAGCCGGTTGTCGGAGATTTTGTAGTAGTACTTGATCAAAGTGACATTAATTCATACACCATCGTGGACATCCTTCCACGAACCTCCTGTCTTTCCAGAGGTTCTACAGGTGAGTCCAGTGAAGAACAGTTGATAGCTGCAAACATTGATACAATTTTTATCGTCACTGCTGTCGGACACGATCTTAACGTTAGAAGACTTGAAAGATATCTCACCATCGTTTATTCTTCCGGTGCAAAACCTGTTATTCTCATTAACAAGATTGATCTTACTGAGGACCTGCCGGATGATCTATCAGCAACTATACAGGAAATAAAGGATATTGCTGACGATGTTCCTGTGATAACTCTTAGCGCTCTCTCAAAGACAAATCTGGAAAAATTAGATCCTTTCATGAATCCGGCTGAAACCATAGCACTCATCGGTTCTTCCGGAGTTGGCAAATCAACCCTCATCAATGTTCTTTTGGGTCACGATGTCCAGAAGACATTAGGTGTTCGTGAAGATGACGACAAAGGCAGGCACACAACCACTGTCAGACAGCTTTTCCTTCTTCCGAATGGAACGATATTCATCGATAACCCTGGCATTCGTGAGATCCAGCTTGGAGATTCATCCGATGGTATCGACAGAACATTCTCCGATATTACTGAACTTGCTCAAAATTGCCGTTTCAAGGATTGCACGCATCAGAATGAGCCACACTGTGCCGTCAGGAAAGCAGTCGATGTGGGAGTTATCACACAAGAAAGGCTTGATAGCTATCATAAGTTGAACGATGAGCTGGCCTTTCAGGCAGATAAGGCTGAGATCGGTTTGAAGGGATTGGAAAAGAAAAAGTATAAAGGGATAGCAATCGCCAGAAAATATATAGGGTCTAAGAGGCAGTGATAGGAAGGTTGAGTACAGGAAGAAGAAAAGTTCCTGGGAATCTGTACTGTTGTTGAAGGGAAGAGAGTTAAGTCATCATTTTGTTGGAAAGCGGAAGGCTGTTGAGTTTAGCAAGCCTCGGTATGTGGGTGAAAGGGATGATACTGATTTGTTGAGAAAGAAGATCATTGACATGCCTTATACTGAATGGAAGAAGGTGGGATTTTCGAAAGGTACTTTGCATTACATGAAACAGAATGCCAGAAGTGAGAAGCCGTTTACTCTCAATGCTCATGTGAGGGAGAGGTTGGAAAACGGGAATAATGAAGTTTCTGTTAATGGATAATTTACATGTGAATTGTGAAATTTACACCCAAAATTTACGTGTAAAATATGGTTTTACAGGTTTCACAGTTAATGTGTGAAAACAGGAACAACAGGCGTTGGAATATATTTAACAACCTCTTTATGTTGCTGAAAGGGATGATTCTGATCTGTTGAGGAAGAAGATCATTGATATGCCTTACACTGAATGGAAGAAGATGGGCTTTTCTAAAGGTACTTTGCATTACATGAAGCAGAATATCAAGAGTGAGAATACATTTACTCTCAATGCACATGTTGTGAGAGAGAGGATGGAGATGTGGGGCGAATGCCATTAATTATGATTTGACCTTTAATGCCAAGATAAAATTTGATCTTTGATTCAGATCAGTTTATCAAAAAAGATCACAGAAGGGTTAGATTACCCTTCTGAATTCTGTATCATCTCGATGATACGTTCTGCTTCACTGATTAGATATGCAGCTTGCGTACCATCCAACTTACCTTGTCGTTCCATTATACCAACAAATTTAATGAAATCCTCGAGTTTTTTGATGGCTTTGTCATTGTCTCCTTTATCAAGCTTATCGATTACGTTGTCGAGTTTTACATTGAGAACATGTTTGGTAGAATCTGCAACCTCCCCATCCAGACCATTCACATATTCTTTGAGATTTTCTGTTTCCTCAATAGGTGTTAGTAAACATAATGGTAGGTAATCGATGTTGTTCCCATCAATTATGTATGGTAAATCGCATATCCCATCCACACCTCCATGGGTCTGGCTGAAACCTGTGCCATCTGGGTTTGCCCAGTAGTTTCCACCTAGGTAAGGTCCACCAATGATGTTTGGACCTGCTGTTTTGGTGGTGTTCCAAGTGCTGGGCCCTATGTCGGGATCAGGTTCATCAGTCTGAGCATTCATCGTATTGTTGAAATAGTTGTTATAAACATCACCGCGGGAATCGTCTAATATCCTGATTCCAACTTCACCATTCCCATATATGGTGTTGTTAGCTACCTTTCCGTAGGAGTTGCTAACTATATCGATTCCAATTTCATTCCCATATATGGTGTTGTTGTAAATATGGCCGTCAGCAAAACTAAACATTTCAATTCCTGCAGAATTGTTGTATATGGTGTTGTTAACCAAGGTGACGCGTGCCTGGTCTAGAATATGTATTCCAGCACCAGAGCAAGAAAACACTTCATTATTCTCTAATAAAGCACTAGTATGCAAATAGGAGAAGCTTATTCCTTTCGAAATTATGGTGTTATTGATCACGGTAATGTGGCTTGAAACAGCACGAATTCCCCCATCCGATATAATGTTATTTCTCAGTTCGCCGCTGGATTCATAAAAATGTATCCCGTTACCACCTGTTACATTAAAGCCGTTGATGGTCACGTTATTAACACCTTCGTTTATCTTTCCAATAGAGAAGACGCAATCGTCCACCCCCGTAACATCCTGAACAGTGGTAACATCAGGTCCGGATTCCGATTCTATTGTTATGTTTGCTTGAGATATGTCCACATTTTCTTCATAGAATCCTAGATAAACAAGGATTGTATCCCCATCGTTTGACGCATTTACAGCATCCTGTATCGAAGTAAAATCTGCTACTGGGCCTGTGCTGTTGTTTACTGTGAATGTGCCTGCGGATGCTGTTCCAATGGTCATTAATACTAAAGCCATTCCAAAACAAATCAGTATACTTTGTTTAATTTTCATTTGTACTCACTACCAAAATTCACTCATTACTAATTCCCATAATTATATTTGGCTACATAATTATTTAAGTCAGTTGGTCTGTTTTTTTATAATGTGTATATACAGTGTGATGCATCCGTTTTGAATGATCATTTCTAAGAAAACATTGTTTTCCTTATCTAAAGCAACATTTTAGTTCTGCTCTTCAAACATTATCATTCACTTTTATCCTGTAATCTCTTCAAATACCCGTGTGCATCAATCTCTCATGTAAATGTTTGTGGAAGAAATAGGAATATCATCATCGGTGAATTGCTGTGCGATGTGTAAGATTCGAACTCAGAGATTAATCAAAAAAAAGTAGGAAGTTCGGTTTTTCACATTACCTATATCCCCAACATTCTATGCGAATGATAAGATTCGAACCTCAAGCTTCCACGAAATACAAGTGCTGCCTGTCTACTCCTCTGACCTTAATTAGTCCCACTCACATCGCTATCTTAAGTTCATTGTAACATTTTGAGCAAAAATAAACGACATGCTCGGATTTAGGTCTGAGAAACTTGATGCGGATTGTCTCGTCAGTAGAGCTGCATGCTGCACACTTCTCTGGATACGCAGCTTTGTGTATGTATACTGCCATTGTTTTGATTTCCTTACTTTTAAGCTTCCACAAAGTAGAGATGTTGCCTATCAGGACAATACATAGACAGGCATTATAGTGACATCAGTAGTCCTTCCTCTTTCTCACAACATCAAAATAGAAATCAAACGCCAATGCGAAAATCACAATTCCAACTACTAGTGCTCCCATTAAATACCACATTTCATCTGTGAAACTTATCATGTTCTACCCCCATTTGATTCAAAATATCATTATATAGTTGTTTCATGCTTCTACAAAATAAAGATGCTGCCTGTCAGGACAGTACACGAAGCAGAATCGATGTGGGAACAGGAACCACCGCTACGAGAATTAACTCGTATCTCTGGATAATTTATCAAACAGGGATCACTAAATGATTGACAAAAATCCTCAGCTCCCACTCCCACATTATATATTGTTTTTTGAGTAAATACGGCTATTGGTTCAAGATATAGATCATAGAAAGAGATCACGTTAACAATGAGTGTGGGAGCTATTTATCCAAGAATACTACCGTTTAGCAGCATTCTTGTCCCCACAAGTCTTCCCCAAACTCGCCTCGTTTCTGCATCTCCCACACCCATATAATATATTGCTTTCAAAGTTAAAAGATATTGTGATGTGGGATCTGAGAAAACAAGACAAGTGAAATGGCTCTAATTCCGGGTTATACAGACTTGTCATGTGCCGGTAAAGAAAAGAAATAAAATTTTTAAAAATTAAAAGAGGGATGTCTTACTCATACCTCAAAGCGTCCACAGGTTTCAACTTTGAAGCTCTGTATGCAGGTACAACACCTGATACAACGCCCACAAAAATTGCGATGGATATTCCTAAGATCACCAGGTCAGGGGAAAGGGTGGACCCCATTGAGGAGCGCATGATCGATAGTCCAAGCATGGGCAGCATCGATGTCAGAACAAGGCTTAAAAGAATGCCTAGAACACCGCCGACAAGGCCAACCATGGCAGAGTTGAACAGGAATATCATTAATATGTCCCTGTTCCTGGCTCCTATGGCTTTCATTGTTCCTATATCCCTGGTCCTTTCCATTACGGATGTGAACATTGTGTTTGCAATCCCTACTGATCCTACTAACAAAGAAACACCAGCGATAGCACCAAGGAAAAGGCTCATTGAATCCATCATCTCGGATGCGCTCTCCAACTGGGAACTGGAGTCAGATACGGTAAAATCCCTGTCACGTTCTGTCACGTGTCTGGAGATCATGAGCTTCTCTTCGATGTCTTCTACCACTGCATCAACATTGTCAACATCATCAACCGTTACAATGATGGAATCATAAACATCTTCTTCAGCATCCTCTATTATATCAACTGCTGCATCTATGGGCATAATGATTCCATAATCATTGTCTCCTGATTCCAGTATACCTACAACTCTTACGGATTTTCCATTGATGGTGATTACCTGGTTGACGCCTATGGGCTGGTCAAAGATCTCATTGGCAACGTTGTTCCCGATGACAGCAACATAGTTGTCTGAAGCTTCAAGTAACCTTCCGGAGGCAACATCATAGGATGTAGCGTACTGCCATACTTGCGGGTCAACACCTGTTATGGAAATGCTTGCTGACTGGCCCAGATAGTATACATCTTCGCTGCCTTTTATCTGTCCATACAGATAATCTATATTCTCAACCAGTTTCAGGGCCATAACGTCCTTATCGGTCAATTCCGCATTTGTTGAGGAGGAAGAAGTTTCTCCGGACTTTCGATCCAATGCTGATGATGCCTGGGAGTATCCCGGAGTTATGGTAATGGATGTCATATCCATGTCCGCAAAACGGCTTTCCACATCTTCCTCCATGCTATCACTAATGGCCATTATGGTGACGACAGACCCGACACCTATCACAATACCTATTATTGTGAGCCAGCTTCTGATCTTGCTGTGGAAGAGGATATTTGCAGCAAGCTTAAGATATGTCTTGTATCTCATCGTCCTTACCCTTTGAAGCTTTCTTTTTCCTGTAATACATTGCTCCGCCAACCACGACTGCCAGTACTGTCAGGTATAACAGGTAATTGCTTGTGGAAGACGAATTTTTTGAGCCACGAGCCCCGGAAGCAGTAACATCACCTGTAGCAGACATCAGCTCAATAGGAACATATTTTTCAACCGAAAGCCTTTGTCCGGTTGAATCCGTATATTCTATTACAACCTTGAGTTCGTTCTGGGAAGATTGTGACTGGCGCAATGTTTCTATTTCTTCAGGATCCATTTCGTCCCTGTTGATCGATGATTTATCTATCTCTTCTGAATTGGTAGCAAGATCATTATTGACAATAGTAAATGACGTGATAGTGTAGTCACCTTTATCAAGGTTACCTACTATGGATGCAGAGCTGCCAATAACTTTGTAATTATCCTGTTCAGGGATAATCACTTTGACAGAATACGCTTCATTGTTACCAACATTGGCAACTGATAGGGAAACTTCACCTGCATTTCCTTCGGAGAAAGCAACATCAAAGTCGGTTTCTCCACCAACGAAGATACCTGCTTTGGTGTTGATCTTGTTGACATTGGAATCGTAATCCTCGAATTCCAGGCAAATGTCAAGCTGGTAAAGTCCGGGGTCAGCGTTCATATCGGCGATCACTGAATATGTGACTGTGGCTGATTCTCCAGCTCCAAGATAAGATATGAATTTGGTATTGTCAGAATATACCGGAAGTATCTCTCCGTTTGGTTCATCCCATGAGATTGCCATGTTCTTGAGGGGTGAACTTCCTGTGTTTGTTACTGTGAATTCCAGTGTTTCTTCTACTGCACGATCGATAATTGCTTCGCTAATTAGTACCTGAGCGTATTCCATTCCACGTACTTCAACATCAACTGTTGTAGTTTTAGTTGCACTGTTTCCTTCATTGACAGTTATGTCGAGATCATAGAAACCTTCTGCTGCATTAGGATCAACATTTAGTGTGAACCTGAGGATCGCTGCATCTTCTTCGTCCTGACGTGCATCGAGGAATGCGATGGTTTCACTCAACGATTCGCCGGATACTTCTGAAAATGGATATTCGGGTTCAATTTCAACCTTCACATCGGCAAGATCTTCGTTTCCGATGTTCTGTACACTGACTGTCAGTTCAACAGTCTCACCGGGTCTTGCAGGGTTTGGGCTCTGGCTCATTATGTCAACACTGACACCAGGAGCACTGGTATAAGTTGCTGCAGATGCAGCTGTAACCGGTAATGCCAATAGCATTAGTAATATCAAAAAAGACTTTATATTTTTCATGTTAATCTTTTCTCCTTAAGTTCTATTTTTTCGATCATCCCGTCTTTGATGTGTATAATTTTTTCAGCATATTTTATGAGTTCTGTATCATGGGTAACGATAATTATCGTCTTATTCTGTTCTTCATGCAATTCGTTCAAAAATTCCAGTATATAGTCTCCGGTTTTGCTGTCCAGAGCACCGGTAGGTTCGTCTGCCAGCAGTATTTCTGGATCGACTGCAAGCGATCTTGCAATAGCAACTCTCTGTCTTTGTCCTCCTGAGAGCTGGGAAGGCGAATGTTGCATTTTGTCTCCAAGTCCCACAATCTTCAACAGTTCTCTGGCCCTTTTCTCTGCAATATTTGCGTCCTCTTCCTGGAATTCCAGTGGTAGCATAACATTTTCTAGGGAATTGAGTGTGGGGATCAGGTTAAACTGTTGAAAAATGAATCCAATGGTTCTTCCCCTGATCTGTGCCAGCTCGGATTCACCAAGGTTGGAAATATTTTTCCCATTCAGGCTAACAGTACCTTTTGTAGGGGTATCAAGGCATCCGATCTGGTTCATCAGGGTACTTTTACCGCTTCCACTTGGTCCGAGTATGACTACGAACTCACCTTTTTTTATGTGCAGGTCGACTCCTTTTAGCGCAGCAAACTCTATTTCTCCCATCTGGTAGATCTTCCACACATCCTTCAGATCTATAAGGGGCACTTCATTTTCATTCATCTTTATTGAAACCTCACGGAATTAATTATCTGATTAGTTTTCTTCAATTTGTCATTAGATTCTGGCTATACCTCCTCTCAAGGTGGATTTGAATGAGATGTGTGGGGGTTTTGCTGTCTCACCAATAGGCTTTCAGGTGGTAGTGCTACCACCTTGAGAGGAGGGGCGTGGTAGCAATCCACCAATTAGTTATTTTGAATATAAGCATACTTTATTTTTAAAGAAAAAATATACATGTAAAGTCAAAATGAAGCTTTTTAATGCTTAATAATCCTTAAAATTGCATTATATATTTTATAAATCTGAATTTAAGTAACTAAAATCTTCTATTTTAAATTATGATTGATAAAACAGATTTTCTGTTTTCTGATGGCATAAAAAATGATCATTAAAAATAAGGTTTAACCTTGTAAGTTTCGCTGCAATTAGCAAGTAGAATTCGAATTTTAAGTTCTAGCTCAATGAACTTAGAATATCAGGAATGGACAAAATAAAGTTAAGTTGTAGATTAAGAAAAAGAATAAGTTGCTGATGTTATTTTCGCTCTTTTAATATAATGACGTTCCCACGCCCTTTTCTGAACTTCTCCACATAGCCTTTTACCTCAAGTTCCGATAGCATAAGGCTGACTTTTCCTTCGGAATATTTGATCTTGCTTCGAAGTTCTTTTTGTGTTATCCTTCCCCCATTCGCTATTATTATATCGAGCACTTCCTGAAGGTCAGATGGGAATTCTTCATTTGTTTCTTCCGGTTCAGAAACGACTTCTGCCTTGTATGTGACATGCTCAGTTCCTTTTTTCTTATGCAAGAGGGAATATGCACCGATCACTAGCAATGCAAACAATATGAAAACCATAGAATAGGTGCTGATAGATGACTGGTTACTTTTTTCGGAATCCACTGACCTTTCTTCAACAGGAGCGATCTCAGCAAGATCGGCTTCAGTTATCAGTCCCTCGGAGTAGGCAGGGTAAAGCAGGAGATCAATGATGTAGTTACCATCATCTGTGATGACAATATCTTCTTCTGCAATATAGACAAGAGTGTCATTCTGGTAATATTTAGCCGTGATTGTATAGCTGCCTGGATTAAGGTCAAATGAATATGTTCCGTATTTTGCCACAAAGGATTGTGGAGGGGTTGAATTGACCTCTATTATGGTATTCTCCAGAGGTTCAAACGTGTTCCACTCATATGTTGCTCCATGAACGGTAGCTGAGCTGTTTGTAGTTGCCATTCCTGTTGGTAGCATGCTGATCAGGATAAAAAGTAGCAATATTGACTGTCTGGTTTTCATGTTAATAGCTGTTGTAATTATATTTTACCTAAAGTGGTCATCCATTGTCCCTGTTCAGTCTGGCCATTCATTGTACTAAAGTTGTAGGTTCCATTTCCAGACATCATTATTTCTCCCTTACCGGATGAAGTGAATGATATGTTACTTCCTTTTACCATAACTGCCAGGCTGGAACCAGATATGTTTGCATATCCATAAAATCCTCTGTACAAGGATACATTATATCCTTCTCGAAGAATAGTTGAACTTTCATGATCTCCGTCGGTAACTATCTTCATATCACCTTTGTAATCGGATAAAGCTATCATTCCTTCTTCGGC
This sequence comes from Methanococcoides sp. AM1, assembly GCF_900774055.1. Lineage (NCBI taxonomy): Archaea > Methanobacteriati > Methanobacteriota > Methanomicrobia > Methanosarcinales > Methanosarcinaceae > Methanococcoides > Methanococcoides sp. AM1. The sequence goes on from NZ_CAAGSW010000003.1 coordinate 222,382, forward strand.
ATATAAGCTAATACTAAGTTCACCAGAAAGTATTGCTGTTCCGTTCCCGTTAGCAGAGATATTATCTGTAAGGTCAAGCTTTACAGACCCAGGGTTTATGAGCTTCAGTTCCTCAAATATTTCTTTTAATATCCTGTTTGCTTCGTTTAATTCCTGCAAGGACTGAGTAAGATAGTACCTCTTATTGATCTGAGTTATTGGTTCTGTCTCATATGCAAGTTTTTGGTTTTCTCTTGCTCTTTCGATGGCCTGATCATAGCTTTCAAGCAGATCTTTAAGCTTTTCAACGCCTTCACCACTTGCTTCCAGTCTATTTATTCTCTCTTCAACTTGAAGAGCTGTGATCTCTGATCTCGTGATCATGTCCTCTATGAAGATTTCCGGGTTCTTTCTCAAAGGATCGGTTTCGTTTTTGGGAGGAAAATTGTTGTTGTCGTGGTGGAATCCAAACCTATCATTAAGCCCTAGTAATTTCAGAGGCGAATCTTTGAGACTGTTCCAAGGAGTAATATTTTTTTCCTGATGATCTGTAGTTTTCTGGTCGACACATCCTGATATGAAAAGCGTGAGTATAAAGAGTGCAATTAATGCTAAATATGCTTCTTTTTTCATATTCGTTTAGATCTCCTTATGCTGGATGGTTTGTCGATAACTTGCAGATACATTGGTTTTCATACAACGGATATATGTTTATTGATTGAATAACCGAGCTTTTTATCACTTGTTATCAGCTACTTGTTGTCGACTTAAATATATATGCATACTTTACATGAATGAAAAAAACAGGATGATTTATTTTGTATATAGATGTGTGATCATTAATTCTTTTCTTTATAATACTTTATTATTACTCTAAAATTAAAATTGGTGCTATTTATTCTTTTAAAATCATTTTAAGGTTGAAATATTATGTTATTTGTAATTTCCTTAATATTACTTCTATTTTCACTAATTTAAACATTATAAATTCAAACTTAAATTTGGTCAAATATTTTGTCGCTTAGGCTTTAAGTGTATATATTATTCGAATCTTAATTTAATATCTCTATTGTAGAAATTTAAGTATTAGCTGCTATTAAAATGCTTCATTTAATCTTTAGACTTGTTTTATGCACTAAATAAAGAAAGTATGCTTATATTTAACCCTGCCAATGTCGCAATTGCAGGCTACCAGTAATATACTGGTGCTCAAGGAGTGATAGTATGGCAAAAAAACTGCTAAAATTGTTCTCCTGTCTTGCGGTCATGTTGATGGTGGTAAGCATTATACCATCGGGTGCACTTGCTGCAGAAGAAGATGTGAATTTAAAATTTGAAAAGATGAACAGATCAGATTCTGGAATGGATATCAATGACAAAGTGAACCAGGAAATGCCTGAATTCGAGACAGAAGAAGAGATGTTCGTATATATGCAGAATGATCTGTTCGAATTCATCGATGAGCAGATTGCAGGTCTTGAAAATAAAAAAGAGAATCTCGATGAGATTGACAATGAAAAAATAACTGCTGAGCTTATCAATGAGCAGATTGAAATTCTCGATAATGCAAAAGAAGAGGCTGGAAACGCAGAGTCTCTGGAAGATCTTGATGAAATAAGGAAGTCAATTATGACATCTCGGATGTATGAAAATGATTTTTCGGAGTCTGGAACGATGGACAGATCAGGTTCTGGAATCGATATCGATAACAATATGAGAACAGAAAGGCCTGAAATCGAGACTGATGAAGGAACATTCGAATCCATCATGAATCGTGTTTTTGGATTCTTCGATAAGTGGATCTAAGAGTGTTAAAGCGCAGAATTCCAAAGATGATAAAAACCCAACGGTTGTGAGTTAATGACACTGTTCTCAGAAGAAGTTGTAATAGTAGCTTTGGCAATCCTGTTCATCACTGTTATTGTGATCGTCATATCTCATTGGGTGTATCGTGCACAAACAGCACTTGAAGAAGGTCGTATCAGGACTGAAGTCCTGAAAGATCTTCCTCCGGATCATAATGAGTGTGGGAAGGAAATTAAGCTACCAGATACAGATGGGATTAATAAGCACAATTGATCCCATATTTTTTTTATCGAATATTCACTCTTCTAATTTGGTTATCTTGCAATTGCCTCTCAGCAAATACAAATAATGTTTTAATGTTATTCTTAAATTTGATATGCTACAAGATTTTCAGATGTCTGTCATGCAATTAAGTAATTGTTTCTATCTACTTAATTTCCATGTTCATTTATTAGAAATCTCTCTCTGCGAAAGATATGGTTGGTATTCAAACTTCACATTACGATTTTGATGAATAATGGGTATGATTTATCGCCAACATAGATGGTCGGAACGATACTTTCAATCTTGAAAAAATATAGCGTAGTCTCTGTACGAAGAAATATAAAACTTAACTGAAGAAAGTGGAATTAAAAATATTGATACACAATCTTGATGGATATATCAAGATTGTGTATTTAGTTTGATTAAGGGTTTCTACCGAGCCGTACTAACAAAAGAGTAACCATTTCGACAGTCTCGCCAAAATCTGTGGAGTTTGGATTCGGAATTATAACGTCTATGTTTACGTCATCAACATCTACATTTATGTCAGTAGCATCCGCATTTGCGGATGCAGATGAAGATGTGATTGTGCATGTTAATATTATTAGCAACATCACGATACTTCTTATGCCATTCATTTCAATTTGATCTCCATTCAATAGGTTTGCATTTTAGTGGTGCCACCACCTTGAAAGAGGGGATTGTGGTAGCAATCCATCAATTAGTTATTTTGAATATAAGCATACTTTATTTTCAAAGAGCAAATGAGATAGTAATGCAATAAATAAAGCATTTTAATGCTTAACAACTCTTAAAAATCTCTTTTAATTCATTTGAATGTAAATTAAAGCATTAAATTGCTTTAATTGAATAATGAATTATTCAAAATAAGAATAATCTCGTTTTTGATGATAGTGATATAATGATCTTGTGTGGGAATTTGTGACGTCGTACTTCGATTTTGTTTTCCTGATTTCCTCGAATACGCTTTGCAATATTTGCCGCAATACTAACTACAATATATCACCCCTATCATTGTTAGGCATACCAAACAATACTAGGAATGATGAAATATGTTTTCAAGCTTTATGATAACATTCAGGGAAGGTCTTGAAGCCTTTCTGATCGTGGGGATCATCCTCGCGTATCTTGTACAGACAAGACGAACGGAACTGAACAGGTACGTCTATAGTGGTACGGGACTTGCTATCGTTGGAAGCCTGATCGCTGCAGTTGTCTTCAACCTTCTTGCGATACAATTCGAAGGGCGTAACGAGGAGCTCTTTGAAGGAATTGTGATGCTGGTAGCAGCAGTTATCCTGACATCCATGATAATCTGGATGGCACGTGAGAATAATAACATCTCGTCAACGATAAAGGAGCAGGTCGAAGGAAAGAAAGCCTACGGACTCTTTGCACTGGCATTCCTCTCTGTACTGAGGGAAGGTATCGAGACCGTACTCTTCCTTGGGGCAGCTGCAATGAACAATGAGACCAATGCTGTGCTCTATGGAGGACTTGCAGGTCTTTCTGTATCCATTGTGGTCGCATACCTGGTATTCAGATACTCTTCACACACGAACCTGAATAACTTCTTCAAGATCACCAGTATCTTCCTGATCCTCTTTGCAGCAGGACTGGCAGCACATGGTGTACACGAACTTCAGGAGGCAGGCGTAGTTCCGATCATTGTAGAACATGTCTGGGATATCAATCACGTCATCGATGAGAAAGGAACCTTTGGTTCTATCATGAAATCCCTGTTAGGATACAATGGAAATCCGTCACTGATAGAAGTGCTGAGCTATGCCGGATACTATGTCGTAATAGGCATAGGGCTGAGGGTGCCTGGAAGGCGAAATAAGGTCGCTATAACTGCCTGATCATATCGGGGCCAGAGATCCATAACTGCTACCATCGATAAGAATGGTGGCAGTTTTTTTGTTCATCATCTATCTCTTTTGAGTTAACCATGTCATTTGATCTTGATTTACGAATTGTTGGCATTTATCTTTAAGCGGTTGTGATATTTTTTGGCACAATCCTTATATACGAATGAGTACATGTGTAACATATAGGCTACATATACAAACTATAGTTACATAGTTTGAAGCGAACAAAGGATGTGAGCAAAATGAGAAAAATAACAAACATGCTTTTGATAGGTGCTATATTTCTTGCCGGTGCAGGAATGATCACACTGACGATGCAAACTGATACTGTTCAGGCTGCTTATGGTTCAGGCCCGGGATCAGGATGGGGTGGATGCCCTGCATATGGTTCAGGATATTCGGGCTATTCCGGATATAACATGGCAAATTCCTATTCCGGTAGTTATGAACTGACCGTTGAAAGCATTGAGGATGCACTAGACATAGCTCAGCAAGAGATCGATGCCGATGTGAAAGAGGAGAACATCTACCAGATGGGCAGATGGTGGGTTGTGTATCATACCAACGATGATGGCATTGTAACACGCAGCTACATCGATGCATTTAGTGGTGATGTTCTGGACACTACCAGTCAGACATACGACTATGCGAATACAGGACGTGGATACAGCATGATGTACGGTTCTGGCTCTGGCTCCGGATCGGGTTATGGATATGCGATGGGTCATGGCAGGATGTACCGTTACTGATAAATGAATTATGTGGATTCCCTGCCATTTATTTTTGAATTGTACCTCCACTCCCCATTATGGCAGGGATCATCCACTGACCTCTATGAAGAGTCTGATCTTAGCATGAAGGTGATAATATGATGGGCTATGGAATGTATGGTGACTATGGGTTATTTGGAGGTTTCGGAGGTTTTAACATGATATTTAGCTTGCTTATACTGATAGTTCTTATCTGGTTAGTTTCTTCTTATTTCAGCAATAAGTCATGCATTTTCAATAATGGATCGTGCAATACTAAAGACGACAGTGACATGCGTTTATCCCGTATTGAAGAACAGGTAGAGAGCAATCGTGAATCACTGGAAAAGATATTAAAGAAACTGGATTGAGCCCTTTTTCTTTAATATTGATCGGTATTTTACTAAAGCTTAATATGAAAACAAGAACATCTTATGAGTAACTATGATGCACTATTACAATTCATTTGGTCTATTGGATTTCTTTTTGGAAATTCTCCTCATACTATTGGTTGTCGGTGTAGTTCTTTTCTTCCTCAATAAATCAGGTTTTGCAGGTTCAGCTAGCAACGAAAAGCTTGTGAGCATGGAGAAAGATGTTGCTGAGATCAAGAAGACTGTAGAGGAGATCAAAGAGAAACTGGAAGAGATCTAAGATCAACCAAACTCCTTAGCCGGTCTTACTATGGGAAAAACAATGCAACAGATAGTATCTATAGGCGAGGCTATTTCACATCCTCTGAGACTTAAGCTTCTCTACATGCTTTCAGAAAGGGAATGGTATGTGTATGAGCTTGCCAAAGAACTCAATGTTTCCCGGCAGGTCCTGTATCTTCACCTAAAGCGCCTTGAAAAGGCCGGATTTGTGGAAAGTGATCTTCGTCTCGAAGATGATGACATGAGGGCAAAGAAATTCTTCAGGCTCAAGGAGTTCGATGTTTCACTGGACATCGAAGATCTAAGAACGTTCTTTGAATGATCTCTCGATGCTTTTTATTTCCTACTGATCTCCGGATTAATTAAATAGAAATACCAGGGATCACAAACTAACATCCAACTTCTGATACCGTCTTCAATATCGGTATTTTTTAAAAAAGAAAGCGGGAGTCATCCCACTTTTAAATGAACATATTTGCATCAAATTATTTTCAGATATTCGATCAGATCTTCCATGTCCTCATCTAAAAGATCCCATTTTGGCATTGTGTAATCCAGTTCTTCACCAGAAGGATCCTTTCCTTCCCTTATGGCAATACTGATCGTTTCATCAGTGTATGGTGGATGCTCTTCATGTTCATCTTCGTGTTCTCCTTCAGAAGTCAGGGCTTCATAGGTTATATCTGAAGGTATTACAGTTCCCATCATTATCGGAACTCCACCTTTCCCATCAATACCATGACAGCTTACACAACTGCCACCATGGACATACAACCAATGTGGACCGCCACTAACCGGTATTTGTTGTTCTTTTTCATTAAGACCGGTATAATAGATCATTTCTCCATTCGATGAAAAATCTGTAATAATGTTCGAACCTGGCATTGGTTCATATTGCTCCGGATACATGTATCCGGGATCGTGCCACCCATATTCCCGATTCATTGCATCAGATCGTTCATCGTAAACGTTTACACATCCTGCGACCATTAATATAATTCCGATCGAGATCAGTGTTCTGGCGATTGGTACTGTCAACTTCAATTTCCCCCTTTGATTTTAGAACTTATTGATCAAAACAATTCGTTCTATCTACTCATCGATATATGTGCATATATATAAAACAAACAAACAAATAAATAAATAAATAAATAAATAAATGAATATCTGTATGAAAATGTAAAAAATCTCTAAAACATATCAATGGTTAGCCATCATTACCGATCGCATCTACCGGACATGAATCTATTGCATTCTCGCAATCTTTTATCTCAGAATCCTTTTCTGGTTGCTTAAAGACAAATGCGTTCGATTCATCTTCAGTCATCTTGAAGTTATCCGGAGCATCATTTGTGCATAGGCGACATCCAATACATCCTTCGTCTACATAGAACTGACCGGGTATATTCTCAGCTACTTTGTTTTCTTTATCAGCCATCTATAGTTCCCCCACTTATGGATACTGATGTTTACTTTTGAATTTACTTTCTATTTATAGGTTGTTATAAACTTCGCTTTGACCGAGAAATAGGGCATTTTTTAATCAAAAACACGAATTTTAGGTCATATTGACTTTTGGGCAAATTAAATACGATCATCAAATTTATTTGGAATGAAATACACTTAGAATATAGTTATGAAGGATGTGATATTATCAAAACAACAGACAAAATGATTCTTGTAACAGTATTTGCTACATTCATTTTGTTAATCACATTCATCCTGTTCATGCCATTTATATTTTCAGGGCCTGCTTCCCCTTTTTTTGTAGTCCACAACCACGATGTTAATAACCATACTGTAGTTATCGACGTATTGGATTCACGCAACATGTCCATAATAACAGAGACCTATGAATTGGGACCTAAGAGTGACATTTCCCGAAAAAGACCTTTGAGATTAAGTTTGCCACTATCAAAGGGTGAGTTTATGTTTAATGTCACTGTGGATAACAAAACAATTGGAACATATCATGTAGAAATACCACATCCACATACAATGGTCAATATACGGCTATATTATGAAGATTATACGGGAAATGTGACTCCAATCTCTGTGGAAGTAGCGGCAGTTGTATAACAATTTCTAATCTGAATCCGAATATATTAGGAAATCAATTTGACCGAAAATTCGTGTTTTGACCGAAAAAGAAATTATTTTTTGGTCAAAGCGTATAAATATCTTGATCTTCAGGCAACAACCCAATCGCTGTAAACATATGCTTGCTCAGCGTTTGAGCCCCAGGACATGATACCCACGCGATATTCCTGACCAACCGGGACTTTCAGGTTGGTTACCGTATATGTAATTCCGGCTTCTGCTTCAATTTCCGGGATCACATCACTCTGGATCTGATCCCATCCCATACCTTCATTGGTTGATTCAAGGTATGTGTATATGGTTACATCTTCTGCAGTTGCCGAGCCAACATTTGTGATCTCAATATCCAGATCTACATATGTGTACGCTGCCCCCCTCTTGCCGGTTCCTGTAAATTCAATTTGCAGTTGGGGATATCCATAACCGATCGGAGTTATTGTTGCTTCTGCATTTTTGTACTCATCCGGGATAACACCCACATCCCATCCGGAGTTGGTCGTTTCAAGATAGAAATACTTGACACCGTTGTGATCATAGTAGCTTCCGGAGATACCTTCATCACCCTTTACTCCCACTGCCATATGATCAGGCAATGTTATCAATGCCACTCCATATCCCATTTCGTGCAGAAGTGATGCAAGAAGGATCGATGAGTCTTCGCAGTCCCCGCCTCCGTGATATAGCGTCTCGAATGGGAATCTGGGATACTCATCGTATCCTGCAGAAGCACTGTCACTGACATAAGGAAGGGACTGGACGAAAGCGGTTGCGATGTATGGCATCTCATCGTTGGTATAGCCGCCTTCATCAGCGAGGTATTCAAGTTGGGAGGTTATCTGTGATATCAGTTCATCATCGAAGGGGTCATTTGCAAACTGATCATAATCCCTGCTTCGACTTCTCTCGGAATATAGGTCGTAATCTTCTTTGTAGTATTCATTCTTGATCCAGAACTCTGTACCGTCATAATCCCATTCATACGTACGTGTGATGGAATCCTCAGCCAGTGAAACTGCTATCTTTGTTTCAGTTTCAGGGTCAATGGGCTCTGTCTCCAGAAATATCTCCGGCTTTAGTTCATAGGTAATATCAATAGAGAAACTGCTATCGTATATCTTATCCACTCTGATAGAATAGACAACGTTTCGCTCGTCCGGATCTTTTATATTATATGTTTGGCCCGGGGAGAATGTTCTTACGGAATACTCCTTCTCGTCCTTCCTGAAAGATATGACCGTAAACTCTTCTTTCCTGTCAATATCCAGTATCTTCAGGGAGTATCCATTCTCAAGGTCAAGTACAGCAGTCTTTTTGAGAGTTATGTTATACTCTTCAGTGTATTCCTCAGCTGCTATCTCCGTTTCATCAATATCAGGCAAACTGTCTTCTTCCGGGTATCCTTCATCTGATATGCAACCCATACCTGAGCAAATGATCATAAAAAGAAAAAACCAGGAGATCGATCTTCTGATACCCATATGAAATGGAATTGACTGCTGAAATATAATAGTATTGTGGTTGCTACGGATTGATAAGGGCGTGTTGCCTTTGTCACGAGCACTTTCTCTTAAATATCAAAGAAACAGTTGAGTTGATCTCAAAAGTCTAATGGCTACACTTACAATTAATGTGTATTGTATAATTATTGTAAAAGAGCAGATCAGAAGCTTTGAAATCGGTTCTTTAATAAAGAATGAACTAGAAAGCAAGATATGAGTCTTGAATCTTGAAATTTAATAGCATCATGATGTTGTGGGAGTGCAGTAAATGATCTATCAGATATTGAATAAGCCATCTTGTTGTGATTGTGGGCCTGCGGAGGACAGTTGTTGTGGTCCGACGAACAGTAACTGTTGCGGACCTGAATCCATTGACCTGAACAAAAAGGAGCATGCTTGTCCCGTCTGTGGTACTACTGGAGAACCCGTTGAGAGCATTACAGTCAGACATCTGGTCAAAGAAGAATTGATGTCATCTGTTGTTGATGTTGATCACTGGCTTTGTCTTGATGAGAATTGTGATGTTGCATACTATACAGAGACGGAAGCACTTTTCAGAAAAGAAGACCTGAAAGTTCCGATATGGTTCAAAAAGGATGCTGATCCAAAGTATGCATGTTACTGTAATGAGATAACAGAAGAGCAGGTCATTGAAACAGTTTTCAACACTGGTATCGATAGCATGAAGGATGTTATTGCTGCTATCAAAGGTAAAGCAAAAGCTCAGTGCAGGGTCCGGAACCCGACAGGTAAGTGTTGTACACAGGCATTTAATAAAGCTATAGAAAAAGGGAAAGATATCAGGAATAATTGATAAAAAGACAACTTTCTAATATTATTCTCATGTGTAACAATTAGATTTGTTAAAAATCCTAGTCCCTTTAACCATTTTTAAGCTAAATTTATAGGACACTTTGCAATTATTTGTATCACAAAATTCTAAAATATATCTATTTTACTTTATTATTTTTGGTAAGTTATATATACTATCTTGCATAGATTAACTTTTGTAAATTTACTGGAGGGTACATTGTATGGTGGAGAAAAGCGCATTAGACTGGATAGCAATAGCTCTGGTAGTTATTGGTGGTTTGAACTGGGGATTAGTCGGAATTTCACAGGACTTTAATCTTGTGGCAATGATCTTCGGTTAAGCATAATTGCGAGAATTGTGTATTTGCTGGTCGGACTTTCGGCAATTTATATGATATACTTCGCAAACAAACAAAATTAAGGCAGCAATCTGCTGTCCTTCTTTTTAAGTATGAGTTCAGACTTATATTTTATTATAAGTTAATAGGTTTGAAGGTTGAAATGTCACACTATAATATTCCGGAGCATACATACCCAAGACCTCGCGTTGTTGCAAGTAAATGTCTTGAGTTTGCAAGTGTACGCTACAACGGAAGTGTTGTTAATTGCCCGACTGTTCGTGCTCTAATTCCATTTGTAGATTTTATCACAGTTTGTCCGGAAGTTGAAATTGGACTTGGGGTTCCACGTGAAACTATAAGGATCGTTCTTGAAGATGGAAAAAAAAGACTTATTCAACCAAAAACAGAGAAAGATCTGACAGAAGATATGGATAAGTTCACTGACAAATTCCTGGAAGATCTGCCTGATGTTGATGGTTTCATATTTAAATCCGGTTCACCTACCATCGGAATAAAAAAGATCAGAATATACTCTGCTTCTGATAAAGGGTTCGTAATTGATCATGGATCCGGCTTTTTTGCAGATAAGATCGTTCAAAAGTATGCTGAATATCCTCTTGAAGAGGACGATCGGCTTAGAAACAATATCATAAGACACCATTTCCTTACAAAACTTTTTGCTTTTGCAGATATTCGGAATGTAAAAGAATCGGGTTCATTTGAAAAACTCGAGCGATTCTATAAGTATAACCGTTATCTTTTCCGATTATATAACCGTGATCTAGCTGTAAAACTGGATCAGTTGTTGGAGAATAAAAGCTCATTAGGATTTGATAGGATCATAACAGAATATGAGAAACTCATTCCACAAGTTTTTTGCAGATCACCGGGGTCTAATCAGTTTGCGGATATTGCAAATGAGATCTTTTTAAGTGTAGCTTCTTCTTTGAATGATGCTGAAAATGAATATCTGACCTGTGTAATCAAAAAATATGTTGATAATCGATTGGCTTATGATGCATTACTTGAGATCCTTAAGCTTTACGTTATGCGTTTCAGTGACTCAAAAGAGGAATATTCCAGATTGTTCTTCCCATATCCTGAAGAATTAAAGAATGAATCAGAACCTGATAGGGACAGGGATTTCTGGGCAAATTTTCCGATCTGAGTTCTCTAAAAAATTTTGTTCAAACTTGTAATCATGACTTAGATAAATCTTTATAAATTTAATTTTAAAAAAATAAATTTAGCTCAAAAAAAGTTGGTAAGCTATATATAATATAGATAATAACTTTAACATGCATAATTTATTTGGTGGCCAAGGGGGGCGACAGATGAAAATGTTAAAGATATTAGTAGCTTTGCTTATCACAACAGTGGTACCGGCGGATATTAAAAGCCAGCAATGTAATTCATGCTATAGACAAGTTCATTCTGCCACCTTCAATGGTTGAGGAAGAAAGCACAATGGAGTGATAAACTTCATAGTTACAGTGCAAATACCATGAGATTCAAAAGAATCTCATTTTTTATGTGGTATATTGTTAAATTAAAAGTGGGGAAATGAATATGTTATACATGGAAATAAGCACATGGGAACCAGAGAATCGTGATAAGATACTTGAACACTTTAAAGAACTGAAGATGCCTGCCGGAGTAACGGTCCACGATCAATGGGTCGATCTCACAGGATCCCGGTATTTTATCTTGTATGAGTGTGATGATGCAGAGGCTTTTGCAGCATTCAACCTACCATGGTCGGATGTGTGCTACATTGACACTGTTCCTGTAATGAAATCAACCGAATTCATCTCATTAATGAGCAAAAAAAGCTGAGATCAGAGATCGTTGAAAGTAAATAGTGCGAAGTTAGTCCGGAAAGATAACTGTTAAATTCAAATTGGGGAGAGTAATATGCTATATATGGAAATAAGCTCATGGGAACCGCAGAATCGTGATAAGATACTTGAGCACTTTAAAGATATCAAGGTGCCTGCAGGAATAACCATCGTCAATCAGTGGGTCGATCTTACAGGATCCCGGTATTTTATCCTGTATGAGTGTGATGATGCAGAAGCTCTTGCAACATTCAACCTTCCATGGTCGGATGTGTGCTACATTGAAAGTGTCCCTGTGATGGAATCAACCAGGTTCATGTCACTAATGAGCAAAAAATAATTAGATCCCCATTTTAGGGGATTATTTTTATTTCTTTTTTCTCTTTTCCTAAGGATAAGCTTACTATTCCGGGTGGGAATGGTTTTGTCGGATACTCATAAACAAAATTTCCTTTGCTGTCTGAAACGATCGTTTGTGAAGCTTTGATCTTTAATATAACAGTTCCGGCATCATCATCAGCTTCACCATTTATGACTATGTCATAGTTTCCTGAAGGAACATCGTTGTCAACATATATCGCTTTTCCATTTTCGGCTTTCCGATGCTGTCTAAAAGGTATCAGCATTCGGACGGTGAATGTCATATCCTTGACATTATTTGCTTCAACCCGGAACTCGTTTGGCAATGAAGTTATTGCTACATCATCAAACCGGTGTTCATATTTTTGATCTTTAACGTTGATCGGGATCTCAAAATTAGCATCCATCCTTATACTTTTTTGAGGGGTCGTCCTGCCTGATATTATTAAATTCTCTCCTTTCTTTATTTCAAAGGCAGACACATCCCATTCAATTGAATCTGCATATGATGTTTTCGAAATAGGTCGGTAGAACAATGAATTTATTTTTTTGATAATTGTAAGGAACAGGTTATAATCTTCTTCGATCGTATAATTCCCCCCAAAGGTCAATGACGATCCTCCTTTTAATTTTAAGAGAATCGTCCCTAAAGCTGTTACTGTTGTTACAGAAACAGAAAGCAACAGATCTAAGTCTGAATATTATATTTTCAGGCAATATAGCCGAAGGATATCAGGTACACAATAATTCCCATAATCAATGTAACCATCCATAAGCCAGTTGCAATATCCATATGAACTTTCTTTTTGAATCTCCATCTGTTGGTCACGAAAAGTATTATGAAAATCAGAACAATTGACCCCAGAAGCCTGTGCAGTAGAAGCACGATTCCATAGGATGCCAGTTGAAAACCCTGACTGATCGAATAGAACATGAACAAAATAGTAGGGATAATTGTGAAAACAGCAAGTGATGCTCCTCTTGCATGTTGGTCTATACCCTCTGTCTTCAGCTTGATCGCATACACAAGCATTAGAAATGCTATTACCTGTAAGAAAAGTGAAAGGTTCGATAAAGTTCTAATTACATCCAGTTCCACTAAATTCCCCCATTTAGTTATACAAATAAATTGAAGTGTATACTATTTAGTTTTATTGAGAAGTTGTCATTCTGATGCCTCATTTTGTTTTTCATCTTCGTCTCCATCTCCATCTCCATTTCCATTTCCATCTTCTTAGTCTAATTTGACAAGACATAAATACAATTAATTCTTTTCTTGCACTTTATTTCCCACTTTGGAAAGTATATGGATAATTTATCCTTTAATTTAAAAGGTGCATCAGAAATATGAGCCAGCAGAGTGAAAGTCTCTTCACAAGCGCCCTCAAGACAACACTACCGGTCTTCCTGGGATATATTCCATTAGGTATGGCCTTTGGTTTCCTCCTCGAAGGAGCCGGTTACCACTGGATATATGCACCCCTAATGAGCATTTTCATCTATGCCGGAGCAGGCCAGTTCATTGCAGTTGCACTATTGGCAGCAGGTGCAGGACTCACAGAATTTGCTATCACAACACTGCTGATAAATCTCCGGCATTCTTTCTACGGTCTGTCTCTGCTGGAAAAGTTCTCCGGCGTTGGAAAGGTCAAAGCTTATCTTATCTTCGCTCTTACCGATGAGACCTATGCTCTTCTCACAACCACCAAAGCCCCGGATGAGGAGTCAAAGGGAATATTCTACTTCTACATAACTGTGCTTGACCACTCATACTGGATAATGGGCTCGGTTCTGGGAGCTGTACTTGGCTCAGTACTCGATCTCCGCCTGGAAGGAATGACCTTTGTTCTTACTGCACTGTTCGTAGTGCTGACCATTGAACAGTACCACGCGTCAAGGTCCCGTTTCCCGTTCATGGCAGCCATGGGTGCAGGCGTCATTTCACTTATGCTCTTCAGCCCTGACAATATGTTATTGTTCTCGATACTCATCGGCACCCTCATCCTGATGGCACATGAAAAGTTCGTTCAGGACGACCGTGATATTAGAAAGATCCCGGATAAGGATAAGGATAAGGATATGGAGGAGAATCCATGATGGAAGAGCCGGCGCATTTACTTGTTGTCACAGCCGTAGTAGCAGTGGCCACCTTCGCAACAAGAGTTCTTCCTTTCATATTCTTTAATACGAGAGCTCCACCCGGGATACTCTCTACTATTGAGAAGAACCTCCCTCCGATGATCCTCTTACTGCTTGTGATCTACTGCCTGAAGGACGTACAGTGGCTTTATGCTCCATACGGAGTCCCGGAGATATTCACCATAGCAGCGGTCATGGGCCTGCATCTGTGGAAACGCAATGCAATGCTCAGTATTTTTGCAGGAACAGGGCTGTATATGTTGCTGGTTCAGCTGGATGTTTTTTCAGTTATATTTTGATAATGATAGAATTGATGTGAAAACAGAATGGAGCCCAAGCTCCTGAAAGTTTTTACCATGGATCCCTGAAGGCTCAGCAGCAAGACAAGGTCAGTTTAACGAGAAGTGTGGGAGTTGCCAATCTGAGACTACCACCTTTTAGCAGAATCTCATCCCCACGTAATTTCCCCAAACTCGCTTCTTAACATAACAACTCCCACACCCATATAATATATTGGTTTCTAGGTTAAAGCTAGTTTCGGTGGGGGGTGTTGGATAAGTCCATAAACTCTATTTTTTTCTTGAAATTTAAAAGCAAAATAATAGCACGTAGTTGCACAGTACGACTTTTGGTGGGAGACAAAAGGATTTTTGGTGGCTGGTTACTGATGATTGTGATATCCACATAAAATGGTTGTTTAGATCGGGTGAAATATAATTAAAAACCACTTTCATTCAAACAAATAGTCCAGATAAAGCTTCCTGACACATTTGGAACCGTATGGACCAAGCAACCCGGACCTTAATTTGATGTAGTAGCTTTCTTTCATGTTCTTTCCACAGCATCTACAGTTGTTGATCTCTGTTGAGTGTATTATTTTGGGTTTGTAAAATTCCAGGTCGTGTGACTCATAAGTGAAGTGGCACATGCCATCTTTATCAGTTATGATGCCTTCTTTTCTGGCAGCTGACATTATCTGATCGATGATCTCAAAACGTTTGGTCACAGTTTTACGCAGCAGCTCTCTGGTCTCAAGTGGAGATAATTCCGTTGCATCCATTGCTACGATATAGTCAAGTCCTTTTTGGATAGTCTTTGGATGTTTCATTTTATCCCTTTGTTGTCACGAGCTTTAGATCCACATGTACATTATTTGATGAGGCCTGGATTTCGAGACTTGCTCTGATTCCACCTTTTTTCTTCAGATGCTAATTCGGAGTTGTATGCCTGAATTATGTTTAAGATCAATGCATCTACCTGTTTCAATGTATAAAATATCTAAAATAATTCAGATGCATTTAATAAGACTGTGCGAAATATAAAATTATCTACTTGATTCTTCCGGATACGAAAAATACTAAAAAGAGATATTTTAACTTCCGATCTCATGCTTACAAACTATAGATCTTCACGCCAATATAACCCACATAAAGCAATATCAACACAAAAGCCTCATTCTTCTTCAACTGCATGTGTCTTCTGAAGAACAACAGGACCAGCAGTGAAACGAAGAACAGGGCCGGGATGTCAAACCTGACCAGATCTTCGCTTACGATAAAATTGCTTATCAGGCTGCCTACCCCAAGGGTGAACAGGATGTCGAATATGTTGCTTCCGATCAGGTTGAAAACGGACAGGTTAACAGCTTTTTTCCTGATACTGCTCCATGAGAGTGCCAGTTCCGGCAATGAGGTTCCCAGTCCGATAAGTACGATGCCGATGAAGGATTGTGATATTCCCCACATATCTGCCAGGTATAGTGCGTTGTTCAGAACTGCATAGGATGATATTATCAGGATAGTAAAACCGGCACTTATGGAAAGGATCGTCCGTGTAAAGTACAATGGTGGAGCACTCTTAAACTTTTGGCTGACCTCTTCTTCCCTGTATAACAAAAAGAAATAGATCGCATAAACCGCGAGGAAGATCAGGCCATCTGTCCGGCTGAGTGTGCCATCCAGACCGGTCAGGAACAGAAGGGCAACGGAGACGAGCATCATAACTCCATCCCTGGACAGTTCATGTTTTGTTAAGGTCAGAACCCCGAACATGCCGACAATGCCCATTGTTATGCCTATCTGGCCAAAGCAGGAGCCTATGGAATCACCAATGATAAGTCCGGATGTTTCAGTTCCCATTGAACGCTGGATAGAACCGGTCACGCTAATGACAAGTTCCGGCAGGTTGGTTCCCAGAGTTAATAGTGTAAGACCGATGAATGCATGTGAGATCTTGTAGTGTTCTGCGATGGTCAGGGCTGCTTTGATGACCAGTTCAGCACCTACCATCAGACCTGCCAGTCCGATCAATAAGATTACAAGTTCATACATTTTAGCGAGTTCTCCACGTTATACTCAAATGTGATTCCTTTCTGTCTTCAACTTTTTAATTGTCTATATTGTTATTGTAGTTCAATGCATAAAAGCTTCCTTTTTTCGAAAATGAAAGAAGCTTATATTGCTTGTTTTCTTGATCATATTTTACAGGATCAATTCCTGTGAAAGAAAAATAATGAAAAAAAGAAGTGGTCTCAAATTGAGACCTTTAATTTTGTTTTACTCAGGATTGCTTTATTGAGTATAGCTTGTTGACAAAGTTGAACCATCGACATTAAATGTGAACGTCAAGGTTCCCTTTTTGTACTTTACCTCGTCGGAATAAAAAGTCAATGTTCCCGATCCGTTGGTCAGGCTGGATTCGTCGTCATTAGTAGCTTCACTCCAGAATCCGGTTATCGTATTACCTGCCACGTCGGGTTCTATACTCACAACTGCCTTTGCAGAAACAAATGTGTTTCTACCTGCCGTTCTTGTTATGGGGTCCACACTAACAATAGATATTGATGTTTCCGTTGGCTCTGTAGCAGTAGTTACAGTGACTGTAGTGCTGGCGGTGTCCGTTGTAACATCATCGTCTGTTACTGTGAGAGTTACTATGTAATCTCCAGCTAAGCCATAGGCATGAGTTGGGTCTATCTCACTGCTGAAATTTCCATCTCCAAAGTCCCAGTCATAAGAAACGATCGTTCCATCCGGATCTGTTGATCCTGAACCAGAGAATTGTATCGGGGTTTCTACAACACCACTATATGGCCCACCTACAGAAGCAGTTGGAGCTATATTCTCAGGAGGTACGGTGTTCAGTGAGTCCAGTGCAGCCTTTGCATCAATAAGACCATAGCCATAGGCTGTGTCCCAGCCGCTTTTTCCAAGATCCATTGCAGTTGATTCAAGTGCAGTTCTAACTTCATCGTTGGAAGCACCCTGAGAGATCAATAAAGCTGCAACACCTGAAACATGTGGTGTTGCCATGGAAGTACCCTGGAAGAAGTAGTAACTAAATATCTGGGTGCTTGGGTCAAAAGTGTTCTGAAGTATGCCGTCTCCATATCCATCGTTGTTCAGGTCCTGTCCCGTATTACCACCAGGTGCTACCACATCAAGTCCCGGCCCATAATTCGAATATGGTGCTAAGTTTCCATCATAACCGGTTGCTCCGACTGCAATACATTTCTCGTAAGCAGCAGGGTAGCTAACGAAACGTGTTCCGTCATTACCTGCAGCAGCTACAATGGTAACACCATGTTCGTCTGCATATTCAAGTGCATTGTCTAAGGCCACACCAGGGTAATACCTAGGTGGGTAACCAAGGCTCATGCTTATAACATCTGCACCATTATCGGTTGCAAAGTATATTCCATCCACCAACTGAGCAAGGTTTCCACTTCCGTCAGCACCAAGCACTTTTACGGGCATGATGGAGCAATCATATGCAACTCCTGCTACCCCAATTCCATTGTTGGTGCTCTGTGCAATGGTTCCTGCAACGTGGGTCCCATGGGAGTGATCATCGCTTGGATCATTATCTCCATTGATGAAATCATATCCAGAAACAAAGTTTGTATCTGCAAGGTCCGGAGCATTTTGGGCAACTCCGGTATCAAGCACAGCTACGACAACACCATCTCCAGTGGTAATTTCCCATGCAGGTTCAACATTGATCCCATATGTACTGTATAAATTCCATTGGTATGAGTAAAAGGAATCATTTACAGAAAAAGCCGTCATGATAGCATTTGGGACCGCATATTCAACATTCGGATTTTTGGTGTACATCTCGACCATCTTTTCGGCGTTCCTGTTCTCAGGAATCTTCAGCACCTTGAAACCGGCATACTGGCTTGTGTATTTTACTTTAGCCCCGTTCATGGCATTTATATTTGCGATCTTTTCTTCTGAAAGGCCAGGGGTGAACTTGACAATTATTTCGCCAGGTACGTATAGGTCATTTTTTGGTATGTCTATAGTCAATTCGTCATAAATGTCATGTTGAGCATCAACCGATGGCGTGAACGCAGAGACTGGAATTACCATCCCTGTGATCAACAAGCAAACGGTCAATAGAGTAAGTTTCCAATTTTGTAAATCCATTGTACTACCTCTGATTGATTTTACCACAAATTATCCTGAATATTAATTATTAGTTTTAATATAATATACGTTTTGGGTTTTTCCTAAAAATAATTAGAACCTAATTCTTATGATGATAGCAATCAGCTCTGCATTTTTATTTTCCATGATATTTTTTCAAAGCACGGGCACTCAAATGTCCTTATGTTTGGTGACAGTTACTCCGTTCCTGTGATCGGATATATAGAATACCTACACGGATGGCTTTTTATATTCACTAATCCCATTATTATTTACACTAAAAAACGATCGTATTTTCAAGAGATCAAATTTTCTACCGGAGGGTTGTAGCATGCCATCATTATACATTGTATCCTGTCGTATGTTCGAAGATGAGCTCGTAAATATATTCGAAGGAGAGGACGAGAATACCCGTCTGATATTGGTCGAGAACGAAAATATTGAAGGAATTGAAAAGAAACTTGATGATGCTTCTCTTAACTACGAAAGAACATCGTTTGAGGATGTAGCTTCAAAGATCGGTCCCACTGATGAATTCGTGGTTGTCCTGCACCTTCTGGAGTTTGCACTGGATGCAGATCCTGACCTTCTCAAGGATAAGGTCTACATGACCATTGAGGAAAAGGGAGAATTATTTGATGGTATCCTCATCTTTTACGGCCTTTGTGGCAATGTGCTTGGAACGATCGAATCTGATTTTGCTCACCTTGGTGTCCCGGTCAGGATCCTTAAAGATGCTCAGGGAAACATCGTGGACGATTGTATATGTGCTGCATTTGGTGACAGAAATACCTATGTTGAAGCCATGTCCGGTGAAGAAAGAGGTACAGGCACATACTTCCTGACCCCCATGCAGGCTGCCAACTGGAGGGAAATGCTTGTTCTTGCAAAACTGACGCCTGATCCTGATAATGTTGAAATGACAAAAATGGTCTTTGATTACTCGGGCTACAAACATGTAGGAAAGGTGGATACCGGTCTGTGCTACGAAAAGAAGTTCGATGAAACGGTGGATGAATTTGCAACTCTGTTCAATTTTGAGAAGAAACTATTCGAAGGTTCCACAAAAGTAGCAGACCAATGCTACCATTCCATCAAAAAAGAGATAATTGGTTGATATACTGCATGAAGTTCTTTTAAAAAATACATGTTTATAGCTTCAGGAACTTTTATCCTATCATGAGTGCAGGTAACACCAGAGCAAATATCAAAATCGGAGCAAAAGTAGGGATCGTCTTAAAGAAAGACCAACGATCAGGCAAGATAACTCAAGGTATTGTCAAGAGGATCCTAACTAAATCTTCTACCCATCCCCACGGAATAAAAGTCCAGCTGGAAGATGGTCAGGTTGGAAGAGTAAAAGAAATACTATCATAATATCCGGGATGGATGTTATCCACAAGTTTTCCGGATACTAACACCTTTTGAGGATTTTTGTAAATGTAATTAATACGGTTTATAGCGGCTGATCAGGGCAAATTGGCCAGCATTCTCATTTTAGATAATTTAGATAAGCAGCTGTCCTTTTTGCCAGTCATTGATTATCTTAATAGCAACTCGTGTTTCATCTATTTCCCCTTTCTTCTTAAGGAAATTCCCTTTTACACCTATGAGCTCAAGAACATCGTAAGAGTTCTCGTTCCCGATCTCGACCTTATAGAAATCTTCAAGTGCAGTCTTGTTCTTATCGCAGATGGTCTCAATTATCTTCAGAGCTACTCCTATGGGATCACTCAGGTGTGTAGCATCTTTTACTCCAAGAAGGCCCTGTCTGTACTCATCATTCTCATCAAAGGGTATGACTCCGGGAGTATCAATAAATACAATGCGAGAGCCGGCTTTCACAAGCTGGACTCCTTTAGTGTGACCGGATATTGAAGACGTACCTGCTTTGTTCTTTCCTGCCACTCCGTTGATGACCGAGGATTTACCCGTGTTAGGATAGCCAAGGCTTCCGACGAGAATGTCACGTCCCTGTATGTCGGCAACTTCAAGGATCTTATGTCTCAGCATGGTCGTACCAAACCTCTGCTTACTGGAAACAAAGACCGTTGGTGCGATCTTTGACAGGCGGGATTTGGATTTCTCAAGAGTTTCCTTAGATACGAGATCACATTTACTGAGGACTATGATCAAAGGCTTTCGTGAACGTTTAACGTTACGTTCTACTTCACTATTTCTGGTCTCATCCGGAAAACGAGCGTCTACGACCTCAAGAAGTACGTCGGCTTTTTTTATGACATCCTTTATCATCAACTTATAACTAGCCATCACGTATCCTTACAACATAAGCCTATAAGGATTTGTTGAGAGGTCTGCTATTACTTCCTCATAAAGTATCATAAATTATTGAATCCAGTCCTTTCCTTTCAGCGGCGTATAACATCAGGTCACTCCACCTCTTTTGCAGCTCACATAAATGATCAAAAGGATCAAAATCAGGGATCGCATCGCAATTTGCAAGTTCTATGTTCCTGAGGGCCTCTGCGCTTCCCAACGGATCCCCGCTATCCAGGTATTCTTCAGAAAGAAGTCTGCAGGCATTTGTTATCTTTTCTTCAAGATCTTCCCCAAGGAAATTCCCGGGATAACAACCCATATCTTCTGCAGATAACGGTCGCATTCCATCGGTGTCTTTCTGGCTCATGAGCTTTGCCCTCTCATAAACGAACCTGTAGATGTCTTCTCTTACCCGCTTCCATGTCGGGTGGGACTTAGCAGGCGGAAGGTGTTTGATGGCAAGCTCGTTGTCAAGGAAGAAGGAATGACCGAACATTCTGGCATTCATCAGGTAATCAATGTCTTCTCCTCGTGGGATCATGGGGTCGAATGGAACTTCCATGAAAAGGTCCCGGTGAATGACCATATTTCCCCCAAATACGAATGGAGTTTCTTTAAGGCGCGGGGATGTGCCTATTACCTGTTCAAACCCCTCATTCATACAGGCATTCTTGTCCCAGTATCTGGTCCAGGGACTGTCAGGAACACCAACAAGATAATCCCCGTCTGGCTGGAGATAGTAGCCGGCGATCGCATTGATGAACCCACCCTCATGATCAGTTCCGATGAATTCCTTTGATTTGGATATGAATTTCGGGTCTTCAAAGACCTCATCATCATCGATCAGGAGCGCAACATCTGAGTTCATAATATGCGGAATGAAAAGACACATGTTCCTTATGTTGGAATAGCCTGTAAGTGAAAGCAGGTCACAGTATTCATCCATGCCGTCATTTTTTAGTTTCTCATGCAGCTTTTCCATATGAGAAGGGCCGAACATGTGGACCTTTATATCACCATTTGCAGAGGATCTGATGATCTCTTTTACTTTCTGCTCCACCTGATCGGTGATCTCAGTATTATTTGGAGCGACTAGAATTACCAGTTCAAAGTCCGTGTCTTCAAGGATTGCTGTACTTTCTATAGCACGTCCAAGCGTCCCCTCAGAATCCAGCGGAGTGGCATGATCATATACGGCATCGCCTTCAAGCCATCCTACATCGCTTTCCCTGCCCCAGTAACTGGGAATTACCATTGTTAATTTCAAATAACTCCATCTCCCGATATTCACTTTATGTGTGAATATTTCTCCAGTTCCTACTATTTATCATTAATCAGCAAGAATACCACTGTTTGAAAACAGTGGACGAATTGCGTACAAATTACATTATACTTTTTAACACAAACTATAAGTAACGTTAAGAACATAGAGGAATGTACATGCTAAAAGCCTACAAGTATAGATTATATCCAAATAAAGAACAAGAAGAAAAGTTCCTACAGCACATTGGAGCTGGTAGATTCATCTATAATTGGGCTTTAGAACAAAAAATTAAATCCTATGAACAAGATGGTAAATCGGTATCGAGATTCACATTAAACTAGATGATACCTGAATTGAAGGTGGAGTATGAATGGTTGAAGGATATTAATTCTCAATCATTGCAAGGTGCTACACTCAATCTTGATAATGCCTTTACCAGATTTTTCAGAGAAAAGAAAGGTTTTCCTAAATTTAAATCAAAAAAGAACCCTGTGCAATCGTTTTCTGTACCACAATTCTATAAAGTTGATTTCGATAATGGTAAGATCAAATTACCTAAAATCGGTTGGATAAATACGAAACTGCATCGTAGATTTGAAGGTAAGGAAAAAACAGCAACATTATCAAGAACGTCAACTGGAAAATACTATATCAGTATTCTTGTAGATAATGAAAAAGAGATTCTTGTAAAGGAATCTTTTGATATTGATACAACCGTTGGTGTTGATGTTGGAATTAAAGATTTCGCCATTCTATCAAACGGTGAAAAAATCGATAATCCAAAATACCTCAAAAAATCAATGAAGCGTTTGAAAGTTTTGCAGAAAAGATTATCCAGAAAACAAAAAGGTTCAGCCAATAGGCAAAAAGCAAAGTTAGCAGTAGCAAAACTCCATGAAAAAATCAGCAACCAGAGAAATGATTTCCAACATAAAACATCTTCCAAATTGATAAGCGAGAATCAAGCAATAGCGTTGGAAACATTAAATATCAATGGTATGATGAAAAATCACCATCTTGCACAATGTATTAGTGATGCTTCATGGAGTTCTTTCGTTGAAAAATTAGAATACAAAGCAGAATGGTATGGAAAGACTGTTTTACATATCGGACAGTTCGACCCATCAACTAAGATATGTAATGTTTGTGGATATTATAACAAAAACATTACACTTGCAGATAGAAAATGGGATTGTCCTAAATGTAATTCCAATCATGATAGGGACGTTAATGCCGCTATTAACATCAAGAAGTTTGCTCTTGATAAACAAAATTTAATAGGAATTTAAGCACCTTCGGAACGAGGGGAAGAGCCTGTGGACTTGTGAACATAAGTTCAAAGAATGAAGCAGGAAGTCACCTATTTTAATAGGTGGTAGTTCACAAGTCGATATGATATAATTACTTTTATTTTAATTCTGGGGGTTTTTCATCTACTGTCATCATTTCTGTTGTAGTAGCAAGCACTAGAAATTAATCTGAAGAACCGCATATAGAACTATAGTACTAATGAAAGACATTAGTAGCTAACAATCTTTCCCAATAACAATACCGAAGTGAGCGACATGTCAGGAAGACTACCGGATTCGGATGATTCAGCTCTCATGGGCTGGATGAGGGTTGAGATCGGTATGATCAATAGGGATATAGTGGCTGAGAGGAAGTCCCTTTCCCAATTGCATAAGGAGGAGGTCCCATCTGCCAAAACAAAAGGCGGTGATGAACACCTATTTGATAAAAAGATGCTAGATGTTCTTGAAGAGCAACTACCAGCAGAGCTCCATGGAAAGCTTCGCCTTCCCATTCTTTTCTTTCTCGACAACCGTGTGGCAGACAGTAGTTTTCTTAATGATGAGACTGCTGCCAGATCCCTGCAGATCCTGGGGGAACTAAGCAAGTTCCGCAGTTTTAGTAAAGGAAGGCTCTGGGTGGGTAAGAGCATTGCCTATTCTATCATGAGAAAGTATCCCACTGTAGTGCAGATCGTAATGGGATGAATTCAGTAATGCAATGACCTTAAGGAATAAAAGCCCATAAATACACCAGGTATGTAATGCTTATATAGGATACATCGAATTAACGTTCAGAAAATAAACTTATCAATATCATCGATCCACTGGATCAACGCGATAACGAACCAAT
Organism: Methanococcoides sp. AM1; assembly: GCF_900774055.1. Taxonomy (NCBI): domain Archaea; kingdom Methanobacteriati; phylum Methanobacteriota; class Methanomicrobia; order Methanosarcinales; family Methanosarcinaceae; genus Methanococcoides; species Methanococcoides sp. AM1. The sequence goes on from NZ_CAAGSW010000003.1 coordinate 246,934, forward strand.
AAAACCAGCGGATCAATACAAGAGTCCTGATTAATATGAAACTCTATAGCACTAACCTCAAAGCAGAAGAAGTAAATTTTGAAACTGCACTTATCACAGGCCTGGCTCCTGACAAAGGTCTTTACATGCCAAAGGCGCTTCCACATTTCTCAGAAGAAGAACTCGTAGCCTTAAAGGATGAAGAGTATCCTGAGATCGCTTTCCAGTTGCTTAAGAAGATACTTGAAGGTGAGATCGATGAGGAATCCCTCAGGGTAATCACTTATGATGCTTACGACTATGAAGTACCACTGGAAGAAGTTGATGAGAACACATTCATAATGAGACTTGACCGCGGTCCTACTGCATCCTTCAAGGACTTTGCAGCCCGTATGATGGCAAGGCTCATGCAGTTCTATCTCAAGAAGGAGAACAAGGAACTGACCATACTTACAGCAACTTCCGGAGATACGGGAAGTGCGGTTGCTCATGCATTCTACGGTCTTGACAACATCAAGGTGATCGTACTGTTCCCTGAAACAGAGGTCTCAGACCGCCAGAGAAAGCAGATGACAACCCTTGACAAGAACATCTCTGCACTGGCAATTGACGGAAAGTTCGATGACTGCCAGGCAATGGTGAAGCAGGCATTTGCAGACAATGATCTCAAACACCTGAACCTTTCATCAGCAAATTCCATTAACATAGGCCGTCTGGTCCCACAGACTCTCTACTACTTCTATTCATACCTGAAACTGAGGGATTACCCTGAGGAGATCATTTTCTCAATACCATCAGGTAACTTCGGTAATATGATGGGCTGTGTGCTGGCAAAGAACATGGGTGTACCTATCAAAAAGATAATCGCTTCTGTTAACGAGAACGATGAGGTTCCGGGTTTCCTTAATACCGGTGAATATGAAAAGATCGTTCCTTCAAAGAACTGCATCTCAAATGCAATGAACGTTGGTCATCCAAGCAACCTTGCCCGGCTCATCGCGATCTACGGCGGGGAAATGGATGAACAGGGTAACATCAACAAGCTGCCTGACATGGACAGATTGAATGATGATATCTATTCAACATCTGTTACTGATGAGGAAACCAAAGCAGTGGTGAAAGAGTTCTTCGAGGAGCACAACATTTGCATTGAGCCTCATGGTGCTGTTGGTATTAAGGGCCTGATAGATTATCGTGCAAGTACCAATGACAACACGCTTGCAGTAACACTGGAAACTGCTCATCCGGCAAAGTTCCCTGCTGAAGTTGAGGATGCCATCGGGATCGAGCCGGAGCCACCTCAGAGCCTGAAAGAGATCGAGGGAAAAGAAGAGCATATGGAGTTACTGGATACTGATTATGAGAAGTTCAAGAGCTACTTGAAGGAAAGGCTTGAGTGAGGTCTTTCTTTTAAGTTTTTCTTTTTTGTTATTTTTCTCAAACTTATTCTATGATATTATCAGAAATCAGAGCTTGATCGTATTTTTTCTATAGCTCCACAATAATATTATTATCGTGATCAGCAGACTGATCAATGCTCCAATTATGTGGGCGGTAAAAGGTTTATAGCGAATGTAGCTGTCACCTGCAGTATCTTTTGATGCTGTAAATATCGATGTCAATCCTGCTGAATCCAGACTTTCACCATTATCAAGTACCCATCCGTTTTGATCATGCTCGGGTGAAGTGAAGAGTACATATTCTGTGGAATTATACAAATGATACCTGAATGGTGAGACTGCAGTATAGTTAAGTTCTTTTGCAGATGCATTGGTAAGATCCATTTCAATGTTTTCCTGATTAGCAGATCTCATCAAATAACCATGGTCATTTATATCGATCGTTTTACTCAACTCTACCAATTCAGCCCAATCTTTTATTTCTATTAAAGAATTAACTTCCCTGATCCTTGACGTTTTATGAAGATTCCTGAAAACAATAAGTTCTTCATTTTCCATTACTAATTCCAGGTCGCTTTGATCATACAGGAAATCATATTTTTGATAATCAACATCCTTTGCAAGAACTATATACTTAACATTTAGTGGTGCGACAAGTTCTCCAAAGTTATCTGTTTCGTTCTTGTGTTCCAGCAAATATCCCATGTAATGCTGAGTAGGTTTTGAACTCTGTGTCCGGATATGTCCAACTTCTGCATTTTCCCCGATCATCGTAGGCTTATCAAAAAACAGGTTTGCAGGATTTGCAATTCTCCTGTCGCTCCAATTGAAGGTCATGTACAAATGCCAGGGGAAGAAAAGCACATCAAAGTCTTCCGAATCATTGTTCAGGAAATCATTGACCTCATACCATTCTGCTGGATAGTCCTTTGGTTCTATCTGACCGTTAAAACCATTGAAGATCGTGAAAGAGTAAGCAAGTGGAACCGCGATAATGAGCACAGCCAAAGCTACTGACAATATCTTTTGTTTATTTTCCGGTACAAGGTTCATCCTGTCGTTAAGTTTGAAGCTTTTGAATATCTCGTCAACGCCCAGACTGCCTAAGAACGCATATGCTAAAACCAATGCACCTACGAATTTCTGAGAGTCCCTCATTCCTTTGAATATGAAAAAATGATCGAACAAGTACTCAAAGATCGGTGCAGAATATTGATAGGTGATGCCACCTGCCAGTAATAACGAGATGATGGCAGACAAGACCAGGCCTTTATGAAGTGGCTTCTTTGTATTCGGCAAAAATCCGTGAATTGCAAAGTACAAAATTCCGGTAAAGAGTAGCATAAATATCCACTTGGATGCAAAGTGAAATGGATATTCATATCCTCCACGCCAGAAACCATACATCATAGCAAGTGAGAGCAGGATATTCCCAGAAATTGTACTGCTGGCAGTGAAAGCGGACAGGTCATATGCTGATATCTGGTTCAGGATGCTTGATCCTTGTGAGACAGACCAAAAGACCGGCAGGATCCAGAACATATTGACTGCTAAATAAGCCAGGCCTAAGTGGATAGTACTTTTAATGATATTTTTTCGTTCATTTCTTTCATCAACTATAACAAAAATAAATATGCACAGTTGAATAAGTAATACGATCAAAAGAACATGCATATCGAATATGCTTACAACAGTGTTCCACAACAGCGGTCTTTTCCATTTGGTCCTGTCATCCAGGAAATCTGAGAAACTTCTGATCGCAAGAGGAACGAAAGCATATGCTAAGAGTAGATAGAGATGTCCGGCTAAAAATCGGGTATAAATGAATGGATTTACTGCATACAGCGTTCCGCTGAAGTATTTACCATAAGCAGACTTCGAGGGAGCAGATATGTGGGCAGAGATGCCTGCTATTAAAAATACTGAGAACAGGATGATCTTTTGAGTAGCCCATGAAGGTAAGACCAGTTCCATAATTTGAAGGATCGCAAGGAATGGTGCCTGTCCCCCGATACCGTTGCCCAGGATATGATCTGCAAGATAATTTCGACCAGCAGCCCAGGTAGTATCTAATGTCAGAATATAACCAGGTCGAAACAGAGGAAGGAAGATCGCGAGTGTCAGTATAGTATAGTAGATAAGTGCATATCTATCAAATGAATGCCGGGTCATACTATTTTTAGATCCACTCATACGACACCTGATTTAATTTTCATTTGACTGCTTAAGAAATAAGGTCAACAGCAGATACAGTGAAGAAAATCCAATTACTATCCAGATTATCATTTCCATGTATCCCCAGACGATCCACCAGCCGAACATGGATCCGTACACATACATTATGACAGCCAATAACCCCAGATAGATCGATACTTCCTTTGAGATATTCTTCATAAGCACCAGATTGGACCTTTTGAGCACTCTTTCCGTGTTGGGTATGGATATTGGCATATGCTCTATGGATGGTTTCAATTCACTGATCTTTTTGAATATGGGTGCATTTACTGCACATCCATGGCCCCATATTGCTAATTTATGCACGTTTCCTGAGACCCGGGACATTGCAGATCTGAGCTTTTCTGGAGTGTCATCCGGAAGGGAAATTTCCAGGAACCGGATCGTTACACCAATAACAAGTAAATAATATGCATAGATGGCAAGGCTCTCAGCACGGGTCTCATCACCCATTGCAAGTGTTACTGCTGTGGCTGCAAGCAAAACTAATGCAAGAAAGATCGGATAATTTGATGGTGGCCAGTTACTTGTTTCCATTTTGATCTTTACCCTGGAGAGATTCTTTGTCTGTCAAATCCATTTTATAACTTTATTAGACATGTCTATGCTATAAATGCGTATCATTAGACCCGGTTTAATTTTCTGATAACTCTGGATGTCATTTCTGCTATAGGGGTTATAGCTTTGTGGTTCGGCATACCGGCAAGGAATATTGATGTATCTTCTTCTGTCAATAATCCAAAGCTTGCCAATACTACAAGATATATGATGCCACTTAAGGTCATACTTCCTACCAGTGGGAAAAGACCCGTATGTGGGAGCGTGTACAGTACCAGGAGCAGTATACAAAAGCTCACCAGTACTTTTACGATTGTAAGATGATTAATTTTGAGTTTATATGTGTGCACATAAAGACCTGCCAGTACGATGCACCCAATTGAGCATGCGATGGCGGTTGAACCTGCTGCACCGACGATCCCGTATGAAGGAACTAATACGACCAGCAGGATGATCTCAATTATCACGGCAAATGGCAGGATAATTGCGGGGATCCTTGGCACATTACGTGCCTGGAATATGTTAGTAAAGACCATTATCATAACCAGGAATCCCATGCCAATGGCAACTATGGAAAGTGCCGGTGCACTTGCAATATATTCAGATGGGAACATTAACAGAATAAAGGCCTCCGGGATCGCTGCGATCACAAGTGCAAGGGGTAGGATGAACAATGCACCGTATTTGATACTTTTTGATGCATACCTGTCATCTTCCTGGTGTTTTGAGATATAGGGAAACAGTACTCCCATTAATGCACCTACTATGAATATTGGTAACTGTGCAAGGATCAAAGCTGCCCTGTAGTATCCGGAAAGCGCATCTGATAGCGCTACTTCTGTGAGGAACTTCACGCCTATGATATCGATGTTCATGAGCAGTGTGGTTCCAAGTGTACCAAAGAACATCGGGAGGGCAAAGAAGTATACATTGGAGTCCGCCCATCCTTTTGTTTTCCAGAAGGTGAAGTCTCTTGTCAGCAGGATCGCAAGGGAAAGACCAATGAACATCGATATGGGAAAGCTGAGGACTGCACCAAGTGCTCCAAATCCCATCTTAACAAGTATTACTCCGGACATGAGTTTTGCAAAAATAGTTATGATCCCGATGAGTGCAAAGGACTTGAAACGGAAAGTTCCCTGAAGTATGCTAATATAAATGATTGACATGGCAGTGAATATTGTTGCAAGCAGGATGCATATGACCAGCAGGTTGTAATTTGCCCCAAGATCGATAATATCAGTCGTATATCCAACATAAAATACAATGGATAAGAGCACAGCAATGCCGATGTTTGCAATTAAAGCGCTCTTGAAAACACGGTGTTTTGTAGTGGTATCATACTTTCCTGAGATGAATTTGGTAGTTGTAAGTGGAAATGCGGATGTCACAAATAGTGAGAAGATTAGCAGGAATGATGCTGATACTCCTAACATACCGAATTGTGCAGGTGTCAGCATCCAGCCCATTATAACATTGAATCCATAGTTAAGGAGTGCACCGATGAAGAATGCTGCAAACATTACAAAGCTGTTCTTTGAAGGATTGGTCATTTATTGCCTCGAATATCTATAAAAATTTCGTATACGGGTCAGAATTCCTCTTATCTGCCCCGATACAGGTTCAGTGCCGAGTAATAGCCAACAAGAGTTCCGACAACGACGAAAAAACTCCATTCCGGCACTTGCAGTACAATATATGCAGCACTAGCGAACACTATCAGCATTCCTGCAAAGTCGTGCAGATGTGAATCCATCATTAACATCTTACCAATAGTAGAATCACTCCTGCTGGCCACATTCGCACCGATACCGGCACCAGTCAGGATGATACCCGCAGCAGCCATGTCAGATCCACCCCTGGTAAATGCAGCTACAAGTACTCCGATTCCACAGATGAACGCTATTATGTCAAGCGGAAGTGAACGCGTCACCTTTTGCATGTGGTTACGCACAGAAACCGCTGCGACCATTCCGATAAGTAGCATCATGAGCTTTGGATACAGTTCACCGGTAAGTATGGTAGGAGGAATTTCATCCCCGGTGGGAGCATAAGCAAAATCATCCCCCACGATCTCGAACAGATCACTGTCCTGCATTCCGCCGGTATCCACACTGACAACATACTGTCCATCCCCGCGGTAGAACTCATTATACCCCAGATCGACGTTGAATGTAGAGCTGGTAACAGGCACATCCTTTGAATATATTTCCTTCTTACCATTATCCACAACCTTGTAGACCCTGACCACTGCCATCGTATTCCAATCCACATATTCAGCAGGGAACGGGGAACCTATGCTGACAGTACCGCGTATCCCGTTATCTTCCTGCAGGTCAGAGGAGATCGTCGTAACGCCCGGATTAAGTGCCTTTACCTGATAATCCACAGACTTCTCTATGGATGTATATTCCGGATCAATGGATACTGTGAGTGTATGACTGCCTGGATTTTCAGGTGCTTTCAGCACCACATCGAATTGCTCTGATTCACCGACATCAAGAACAAGTTCAGGTTTGATGATTTCACTATCGCCATCTGTATTTACCACAATTTCAGGCATACCCGAATACATGATCCCTCCATTATTCTTGACCGAGAACCGGATATTCATGTCCTCTTCCTGGTAATAGTTTGGTTCGATCGAGATATCATCCACACCAATGTTAAGATCATCACTACTTGCTGAGATGATCTCTTCCAGCCAGACACCACTGTTGTCCTCTGCATCGAATACCTGATTAACCTTGAAGTTCACAGCCTCATCCCCATTTTCAAAATAAAGGGATACTGTCTCACCTTCTGTTCCCACAGATGAGTCTACGGTCTCTCCGAATTTGCTTAAGCTGAAAAATGCTTTTCCGTTTGCGGTATCTTCAAGGCGGAGTGTGTATGTAGAGTCGATGTTGGTAGAGGGATTGGTGGAGGTGAGGTTGAGTTCGTTGATGTAGCCGGAGGCATTTTCCATGGTTATGGGGCGGAGGTAGAAGTTGTCGAAGTAGCTGGTGGTTTGATAGGTAGCAAAACCCACTTTTCCTTCTGGATTTGTATCTTTGAATTCAGTGGTAATTGCGAGATTGTTGTCGTAATATAAATAAATTTTTTTGTTTATACGAACTACTTTGATATGGTGCATTTGTGGATAATTGAAATCGATGGAGGTGTTAACAGATGAATTTATGTGTGTTATAGTATTGAAAAGGATGGACTCCTTTACTTCTCCAGTATAAATTGTATCCACGTGTTTTCCTTGCTGATTATCATCTTGTATCCAAAATGTAGCATAATCATCACTATTTTCATAGTAAAATATAAATCCTGGCAAAGCAAAACCCTGAATAATGGTGTCATTTGCAGTAAAATCAAATTGGCACATATATTGTGTACCATCCCACTGGTCAAAAATTAAACCAGTTCGACTTGCGGTAACTGATATCATTCCATTTATGATAGTCCATGTGTCTGGAGTAGTTGAGAACCATTGAGATGTTTGAAGTGTAGTTGTATTGAAATCATCACTATATTCTTCTTGTGCTGAGGATAACTCAGCACCCATTACAAAGAAAAGAATGATTAATAAGACTTTCATTGAGTTAGAACAATTCATGCTACCTCCTTAACCATGTCGAAGTTTTTTTCAGCCAACCCATGGTTAGATAAACTAATATTCCTAATACTGTTAATCCTGATACAATTGAACCAACATAAAAATATGATTGTGGGCGGAAATAAAGTGTCAAATCTAAATTAATACTCCCATCATTATTTCTAATGTAATTGTCTTCTGAAAATTCATCTTGTATATATTTTGGATCTATTAAAAAAGAATTCAACAGGGCATCATTTTCAAAATGAACTTCATCACTTATAAAATAATTTTTATCCATTAGTGCAATAAACCAATTAAATTCTCCAACTTTTAATTTCCAATCAGGGTGATACCTATCTGAAAAATGTAAATAAATTGGTTCGGATATATTTTTTAATTGTATTTCATACTGAGTTGGATTTTTCATTTGAAATTCAATATCTTGAAACGGGATCTGCTTATAAATAGTTTCATTTTCTGAGGTATAATATATGTGTGGTCTATAATCTTTGTTTTCATAAACAACAATATCTTTTGTTCCAATATCTATTTTTTTAAGGTAATCGATTTGTTCTAGTTCATTTAAGTAATATGTACGCTTGCCATAATGTATAAAAAAATCATCATCGTTATTTATATCTTGTATCGGTAAAATAACATATTTGATTGAACTAGTATCAAGAAGTTTATCAGAATAAGGTTGTTTTAAGATATTCATAGTCTGATTTTCAATAGAATCACTAGCACTGACTTGACCATCATTTTTTAGAATCTTATCCCAAGAAGATTGCAATGTTTGTATGTTACTTACTTTTGGATGAGTACTTGTATAAGTACTCCATCGAGAATCGGTTGGAACCCACAAAGTGCGGAAGAAATCGGGTTGCTTCTGAATAAACTCATTGGCAACAGGATAATCTTTTGGAATTTCTCGGGCCACAAAAGTTGCCCCAAATTCACCAGTTATTAGGGGGTTTGCATTCCATACAAATAAAAGCGCAATGCAAATAGTTATGAAAGATTTACCATAAGTTTGCCATTTTTTCTCACTCCACTTTGTCCATAACCAAGCTACAAAAGACCCTATCAATATAGAATAGCCAAATACGATTACGAAATAAAATTTACTTGCCTCACGAAATGCATTGAAACCTGGCATATTATTATATAACCATGGGTATAAATCTGGAAAAGGTTCTCCAACTTGTTTTGTAAGCAGTATTCCAATAAGTGCCATTATTGCAAAGAACAACACATTTTGATTTTTTCGGTTCAACAATAACCCCATAAAAGCTAAAATTGGAATTAAATAAAAATAAATTGGAATCGGTTGAACGATAAATACACTGATTGATTCTCCAGTCCAAAATCTGTGAAATAGTGCTATCGCACTATTTATATCAAAAAATTCATTTCCAAATAGTCCTCGACTGAATATTTCATTACTTATTAATGAATTGGTGGCAGTCAATGGTAAAATCCATGGCAAATTTAGTAAACCTATAATGCTAAGAGATAAGATCCAATATAAAAAATTCTGATATTCATGTTTATTTATAAATCGGTATATAAGAAATAAATTGATAATCCATACACTTATATAAAAAATTCTGAATTCATATGCAGATAAAATTACACCACAGATTAATAATCTCAAAAAATCGTTTCTCTCATACCCTTCTACAAAGAAACTGTATGCATAATAGAAAAATATTAAAAGAAGACTATCAGCAATCAACACAAAAAGATGTCCTGTTTGAAGCGTTAGAGTATATGTATTAAATAAAACAATGATAGCGGAAATGGCTGCTGCAGGTCTTGATTTAAGTATCTTTAATGATAAAAAGTAGGCTACAATCGGAGTTACTATAAGGTATGGCCATAATAGCAACATTCTTAATGCAAAATTATATCCAATTCCTATATTCGCTAAAATTCCATATAAGAATTGGATAGGGTAATAGCTAGCCGTAAGCAAAACGTTACCTAAACCCACATTATTGTTATATATCAAAAAAGAATTAAATAATAATTCTTTTTGAGTGTCTAATAACCAAACCCCAGCGTCACCATGAGTGATAAATCCGTCATTAAAGACCCACACCCAGTGGGTAATAATATTTATTAGTATGACAAAGTTCAGACACCAATGTCTTTTCATAAATTGTTTAATATTTTGAATCATATTTTTGGGATTGCAACTATAATTATATGGATACTTAATATCTTTCTTAAAAAAGATGCATTGTGTACAACTGACCCTAGAAAATTGGCAGCACCTTGCACTTTAATCACGTTATAGCCGGAAGATGAGATTAAGTCTTTGGATGTCTTAAAGGTATAAAAGTGCAAATGAGTTGAATCCATTACACCGTAGTCACTATAATCGAATTTTCCCAGTAACAGATTTAAACGTACTCTCCAAAGAGCTATATTAGGTAATGATACAATAATCCTGCCTTGAGATTTAAGGTATTGTTTAAAATGTTTCAATACTTTGTCTGGATATAGTAGATGTTCTAGCACGTCACCAAAAACGATCACATCAAATTTTTGGCTAAAAATCGGATTTATAGGGAGATTATTTAGGTCAACCAATTTTACTTCTGCACAGGTTTCTTTAGCTTTGAAAAGTGCTTGGCAATTAGCATCAATTCCCCACACATCATTATTAGGTATATGCTTAGCTAAATACCCTTCTGAACATCCTACATCTAAAACAATTTCTCCTTGCTGAATTTCGGAAATAATAGTGGCGATGGAACCATTACGAGGGAGTTCTGAAGGAGCTTTGTATTGTTTAATAATTATACCACCGATTTAATTTTTTTGTTTAATTATATTTTTTAGTTGTCTTTCAGAAAGTAAAAAAGATTCTTTATTAATAAGCATTTTTAATTTTAACACAATAAATCTTGTAATATTAATTAAAATTGAGGGCATTATAATAGCAATATAATATGAAATTTTTAATTTTTTAGAGTTTCTTGCAATTGAAGACATTTCGCAAAAATTATTGTAGTTATATGATACTTTTTTATTTCCTACAATACTTTTTTCCTTAAGAAGCATTAATAAAGAGCGATTCGTTAAGTCATTTGCAAGAAAATCATCATTATAATTGAAACTATACATTTGTTTCAAACGATTAAAAATTTCAAATAATTCAATATTACCATGTTTTTCTCCTCCTTTTATTCTTTGGTTTTTTATCGCATAAAATCCTAATTGTTCTCTATGAGCTCGTCCAGCAATTAAAAAATCAGATATACCAAAAGAATCATACTGGTTGAGGATATGGCCTACTAATTCTACCTGTGGGAATAGTATGTCTTCCTTTGGGTAAAATTCAGAGAGATTGAAATTGTTTCTTATTCCAATTCCTGGGATAAAAATCGATGTTGTCCATATTCTTTCCATTGATTCTTTCCCTCGTTTAAAATACATATCTTGCTTGAAAAACGTATACCTGTAGTCGATCTTCAATTGATTTGAAAATTGAATTTGATTACTATAGATATAGGATACATTTGGATTGTTTGTAAAGATTTCAACATATTTTGATAACGTTTTGTTAGAGAGAAGTAGATCATCATCTCCTAGAATTACTATATAATCCCCTTCTGCCATTTGCATCGATTTAAGGAGGTTTTTTGAATATCCTAAGTTCACCTTGTTTTTAAAATACTTAATTTTAGAATCATTAAACGTTTCTACGACTTCTTGAATTGAATCATTGGGAGAATCGTCAGATAAAACTAACTCTGCATTATCATAATCTTGATGTAAGAATGAATAAATAAGTTGTTTTAACATCTTTGGTCTATCATAAACAGGAACACAGACACTTATTTTTGGCATAATATTACTCCTTCGAACTCAACTTTTCATTCATTTTTTCTTTTATTAATTTAATATCCATTTTTTAGACTTCTCTGCGGAAATATTTGGAATATTCTTCCCATAAATTTCATGCAGAACTGAATTTAGGTTATTCATGATCCAACAAATATAATATATGAATTTCATCAAACGACTTCAGGAATGCCAATTGCTTTAAATAAACGCAGTTTTACTATTCCTTTATGAATGAATTTATTTAAATGCACATCTTTAATTTTTCTCTGTTGCTGAATGTTTTTTCGTGATTTCAGTGTCGTTTTTAAATTAATAACATTCCACCACCAAGCTTTGACATAGACTAATGAAACTTTTGGTTTTAGCATAAAAATAAAAAATATACATTCACTAACATTAAATAGTAAGGATATACATATTCGGATTGCTGCATTTTTATATTCTAGATTTTTTAAAAGTGTACAATACGTATTTCTTTCTCTTAGATATATTCGATTGCTATTAGTTACATATTTTTTATTTTTTTTCGTGCCACCCACTATAGATCCGCCACCATAATGATATATCTCAGCATTACAATTTGTAATGATTTGATACCCTTGAAGTTTAACTCTCCAACATAAATCTAATTCTTCGACGAACATAAAATATCTTTCATCAAATCCATTAAATTGGGTAAATAACTCTTTTTCCATAAACAGGGCACATCCGCTTACATAAAACAAATCTGTTATCAAATTGTCTGTTATATCTTTATTGATTCCAATTGGATAACCCAATATATCGATTTTCACTCCCAAATCTTGTATGGTTCCGTCTGGATTTTTTATCTTGCAGCCAACAACACCTAAATTATCAACCTTTAGATAGGTAGATAATAGTTCTTGAATTGTATTTTTTTCAACCCATGCGTCATTATTTAGCAGGAATATATATTCACCATTGGATTTCTGCACGCCAATATTATTTGCTTCAGCAAAACCCAAGTTAACGTTGTTTTTGATAATAATTGTACGTGGATAATTTTCTTTAATAAACTCAACCGAATTATCTGTTGAGCCATTATCTACAAATATAATTTCATAATTTTCATAATTTTGATTTATTAATGAGTCAAAGCAATCTTTCAGGTACCTATGCCCATTCCAATTAACAATTACAATAGACACTAATGGATTATTTAGCAATATTTCACCTCACTCACCACAAGCCCCACTTCACATACTGCAAACTCCTAACTTTCATAGATTCTCACAATAAATTTTGTACCAATTTATAGTTTCATTAAGACCTTTCTCTAAAGATCTTGGTTGAAAATTGACACTAGAATAAAACTCAGTCACATCTAAGATTCGAGCTTTTGCACCAATAGGCTTATCCTTATTATAAGAAATCTTTTGTTTTGATCCGACAATGTTTGTAATCAATTTGGCTAAATCTAAGATTGAGATTGCATCATTATTTGCAATATTTAACTTACGGTTTTTTTTCGTTTCAACCATCTTTAAAACGGAGTAAACAAAATCTTTGACATAAATGAACTGCCTAATTTGGCTTCCATCACCCCAGATTTCGACAGTTTCATTGTTTATAACTTTCTTCATAATGCTTGGTATAACTCTATTAGTTCCATCACCAAAATGATCTCTTGGGCCGTATATATTCGTTGGACGAGGTCGATAAATATTAATTCCATATTCATTTTCATAAAGTTCGCTGAGAATTTCTCCGTACTGCTTAGACAAAATATAACCATTGGCAGTGTAATCATTATACTTCTTATAATCATCATCTTCAACAATTGGGTTATTAGCACGAACAGAATAAATTTCAGCCGAACTTATCATCACAACATCTTCCACTTTATTTATTTTAGCACTATTTAGAATGTTTGAAGTGATTCTAAGATTTACATCCATAATTTGAGCAGAATGATTCATTTTAAATTCTGTATTGCCATCAAGTGCAGCGCAATTGATAATTACATCTATTTGTTTGCATTCTTTCACTACTTGGTTGTAATCTTGTAAATCGATCTGCTTAAATTTCAGCTTAGATTCTGGTAAATTTAAATTTGTTAAAGTCGTTTTTTTACCATTAAGATAAACACAAGTAACATGTGCGCCCTCTTTCAATAATTCTTCAACAAAATTTGAACCCACGAATCCAAGACCGCCGGTTACGAGTACTTTTTTATCGGTCCAGAAATTGTTCATTTTCTCACCCAATGTCTATAAAATGCGCATGAGATACCAGAAAAGCCTGCTAGGTATTCCACTATTCTCATCACTATAAAGGCAGTAGTGTCTATTGGTCTACTTAAAAACAATTTCCAGTTTATGATATAAGCTTTCCTTATCGGGAAGTAACTTTTAAACCCTTCATTTGGCCTCTTTTTGATATATTTAGCCGAATCAAGACCATACATAAATCTTTTTTTGACTAGTTTTTTAAGCTTGAGGTTCCCTTCGTTATGCATTACTAAACTTTTAGTTCGACCAACTGTATACTTTTTATCCCGGAGTTTTTGATGCAAATCCCAATCATCGCCTCCTCCACCTAAACTTTCATCTAATCCGCCTAATTCCATCCATATTGATTTTCTTAAAAACCTGGGTGCTTCTATTGAATCATCCCCATAATAGCATCTTCGCTCCAAATTTTTAGCCTGTGCCCAAATTCCTATTCCAAACGAATCTTCTGGAATAATGACAGCTTGATAACCTGAGTCGCATAAGCACACTGCATCTAGCACCACATTAGGGGTCAATTCCATATCCACATCAACATAATATACAAATTCACCTTTTGCTTTCTTGGCCCCATAATTCCTTCTATGGGGTGCATCAAAGGTGCCTTTGCGAACATTAGGATTAAATTGATAAATGTTACATTCATGTTTTTGAGCTAACTCGATGGTTCCATCTTTCGATTGACCATCCACAATGATTATCTCTATATTTTTATAGACTTGTTTGTGAACGGAAGTTAGACATTCATCCAAAAATTCAGCGCTGTTTTTGGTTGGAATTACTATGGAAACTAATGGCTCATTCATTTGCTTACACCTGCTTAAATATTTTAATTCAAAATATTTTTTGCACTATCAACCCAGCCCTTATCAGACTATCAAATGTTCCAGCGTCGCTCCATTGTCCATCAATCACTGAATATTTCATCGAATCTTGCCGGATATATTCGTTGTTCACATCCGTTATCTCCAGTTCACCCCGGCCAGACGGTTTTAGTGTCCTTATAATTTCAAATACACTGCTGTCATACACATATAGTCCTGTCACAGCATAATCTGACTTTGGTACTTCAGGTTTTTCCTCGATACTAAGAACCTGTCCACTGCTTTCGTCCACCTCTGCAACACCAAACCTTGCAGCATCAGGAACTTGTTTCAGAAATATTTGTGCACCTGCCTTGAAAGACTGTACTGCATTGCGAATACTATCCTGGAATATATTATCTCCAAGGATTACAGTTATGTCGTCATCGTCTGCAAAATCCTTTGCCAGATTCAGGGCCTGGGCGATTCCACCTGCTTGGTCCTGTATCTCGTAGGTGAATCTTGCCCCGAAATCGGAGCCAGACCCAAGAAGTTCTAGGAAATGGCCTGCATGGCCACGGCCAGATACTATCATGATATCATCTATTCCTGCATCCAGAAGGGTTTGCAAAGGATAGTATATCATAGGTTTATCGTAGACTGGAAGCAGGTGCTTGTTTGTGACTTTGGTTAGGGGATACAGTCTGGTTCCTGTGCCGCCTGCGAGGATTATTCCTTTCATTATTGATTCTCCATAAGGTATTCATTAAGTGCATTTTTCCAGTGTCTCATGGGAGTTGTTTTTGTATTCGTGAGGACTGAGTAGGTTGGCCGTTTTGCTTTTGTGGGGAACTCTTCACTGGAGCACTGAACTGTGCTATTGATAATCTCGGATGCAAATTCATACCAGGTGCATCGACCTTCGTTAGTTATGTGGTAGATTCCAGGACCAAGGTTGATGATCTCGGCGGTCTTGGAGGCCAGGTCTGCGGTATAAGTGGGTTTGCCGAACTGGTCGTTGACGACTTTTACGTTTTCCATCTCTTTTGAGAGCCTTAACATCGTATCTACGAAGTTCTTTCCGTTTTTTCCAAAAAGCCAGGAAGTGCGTATGATCCTGTAGTTTTCCGTGTTTTTGATGATCTTCTGCTCACCCATCAGTTTGGATTGACCGTAGACGTTGATGGGGTTGGTAGTGTCAGACTCGATATATTCCTCTTTAGAGCCATCAAAGACATAATCTGTGCTGAAGTGGACAAGTATTGCACCGATATCGGAACAGGCTTGTGCGATATAACCCGGTGCGTGTCCATTTACCTCAAAGGCAAGATCCTGATTATCCTCACATCCCTCTACGTTTGAGTAGGCAGCGGCGTTAATCACTACATCGGCTTTGAGTCTCTTGATGGAATCTATAACTTTGGTTTTGTCAGTAATTTCAAAATCCTTATGTGTGAGTTTTACAGCATCAGGAAATACTCTGCATAGATCAGAGCCCAGCATTCCGCTGGCACCGATTATCACTGTTTTAATGGTTCCCACCACCATCTGTTCTCAACGTACCATTTTATGGTATTGGAAAGGGCTGTCTCAAAGTCATATTCTGGCTTCCAGCCCATTTTCTTTAGTTTGGTGCAGTCAAGGGAATAACGGAAATCATGGCCCTTGCGGTCTTCCACGTATCTGATCATGGTTTCGTCCTTTCCAAGTATTTCCAGTATACGGCGTGTGATCTCCAGGTTTGTGAGTTCGCTGCCTCCTCCGATGTTGTAGACCTCTCCAATGTTGCCATTCTTCCTGACAAAATCGATTCCTGAGCAGTGGTCACCTACATGGATCCAGTCCCTCACATTTAGTCCTGTGCCATAGATAGGCACCTGCTTTCCTTCCATCAGGTTCGTGATGAAGAGTGGAATCAATTTTTCCGGGTATTGGTATGGTCCGAAGTTGTTGGTGCATCTGGTGATTGTCACCGGAAGACCATAGGTACTGTGGTAGGACATCGCCAGTAGATCCGAGCCGGCTTTACTGGATGAGTAAGGGCTGGAGGGCTTCAAATCGTCTGTTTCGGCAAAGGATCCTTCCTTGACACTGCCATAAACTTCATCCGTAGATATGTGAATAAAGCGTTCGACGTTGTTATTAAGAGCGCTCTGTAGAAGGGTGTTCGTGCCGAGCACGTTCGTTTTAACAAAGATCGAACCATCTTCTATGGAACGATCCACATGACTCTCAGCCGCAAAATGAACTACCTGATCTACATCCTGCATTACTTTGCTCACAACATCAATATCACAGATGTCACCTTTAACAAAGGTATAATTTGGATTGTTCTCGATATCCTTCAGGTTATCAGAATTGCCCGCATAAGTCAGTTTATCTAAATTTATAATATGGTAATCAGGATATTTTTTAAGTATATTACGGATAAAATTGCTACCTATAAATCCACAACCACCGGTTATTAACATTTTCAAAGCTCTCATCCTCCACTTTTAGTATCCTTTTTAACCATCGTTAGAGTTTTATTTCGATGTCCATCAGCTCAGGTAGAACACTATCCTTGTTTGATACTAATATATCCTGTTGCTTCATTTTCCAGTCAATATTCAGTGTTGGGTCGTTGTAGATGATCCCTCCTTCTGCTTCTGGATTATAATATTCATCACACTTGTAAGCAAATGTAGCAGTCTCACTCAGTACGCAGAAACCGTGGGCAAATCCTTTTGGTATCAGGAACTGCTTTTTGTTCTCAGAGGATAGTTCCACACCCACCCATTCTCCATACGTGGATGAATTTTTTCTAAGGTCAACAGCAACGTCGTATACTTTACCTTGTAGGACTCGTACTAATTTTGTCTGGCTGTATGGAGCAAGCTGGTAATGCAACCCACGGAGTACTCCATAAGATGATTTTGATTCATTGTCCTGAACAAAATCATAATTCTTTCCAATTAGTTCATCAAATATTTGCTTGTTATAACTTTCAAAAAAGTATCCTCGCTCATCACCGAAAACTTTCGGATTCAGGATAAATACGCCTTCAATTTTTGTATTTATAACTTCCATATTTTAGCCAACATTTATATTATTGTTTGAAAGTCAAATTTACCAATGACTTAAAGAATACTTCCGTACTAGTGTCCCAATCAAATTCTCTTGCAGAATCGAGTACATTATCATACAGTACTTCTTGCAGATTATCATCTTTCAGGAAGATCAATGCTGTTTCAGCCATTGCCTTGGGATTTGGATCACACAATAATCCCGTCTCTCCATCACGTATCGAGTCACGTAACCCGTGGATATCATAACCAATGGCAGGTGTACCCATGGCATTTGCTTCTGTGACAACGAGACCCCATCCTTCTCTAACACCTGGAACAAGAATCGCATGGGCACGCGACATAAGTTCGTGCTTCTTCTGCTGATTCACATAGCCGAAGAATGTTACACCATCTGGATTCATAGCTTCCAGTTGATCCTTCATAGCACCATCTCCGACCATCCACAACTTTGCATCTGGATTATTTTCTCGGATATAGGAAAATGCTTTTACGACATGGTCCGGGCGTTTGGCATGCCCCATCCTGCCAACAAAGACAAAGGTAGGGTCTTGCTCTTTCTCAGGCATGGAATCGAGAGGTGTGATGTTCAATCCTTCAGGGATTATAGATATGTCTTTGAATCCCAGGTCGACAAGATCCTGCTTCGTGGAATTGCTCACAGTCAATGTGGGCACATCAACGTAGTTCTTGAGCCACATGTCTTCGAAAACATGATATCCAAGCCAGCTTATTGGATACTTCATCTCCAGGAACCAGAACTCTCTTGCAAGTTGGTGTATCAGCGCCACGACAGGAGTACCGTCCTTTACGAATTTAGGAGCCATGAAAGGTCTGGTATTAATCTCATCCACGACGATATCAAACTCGCCGGAATGTTTTTTGTAGAAACCTTTAGCTTTCAGGTAGACTGTATAGCGATTGCCACGTCTGAAAACCTCAACTCCGTTAATGACCTCTGATGGTTTGCAACCTTTAAACCCGGCAGTGAACATAGAAACATTATGCCCTTTTGCAACAAGTCGTTCAGCAATCTCATGCGTAAAGACCTCTGCGCCACCTGCTGCGGGGTTTTTAGTGTCACGCCAGTTGAATATGAGGATCTTCAATCCATCACCAGATCACTATTACTTGGATAATCCTGATTACCAACTGGAGGATTATAATGACCAATAAAATTCAACTTGTAATAGATAGAAGCTGTATCCTTCGCAATGTTCAATATATCATCAAATGTCATCCGGTCTCCGGATGGATCAAAATCAATGTGTACAGGGCATTCTTCGATTTTATAACCATGTTTGTGTGCGATCACCAATTGTTCAACATCTGCTGCATATCGTTTTACTGATAACATTGGCATGATCGTGTCCACAACATCTTTACTATAGATCTTAACTCCGACCTGTGTATCAGAAACAGGAAGATCGAACAACATTTTTATGGCCATGTTGTATGATCTACTTAAAAATCGTCGCTTGACAGGAAATCCTTTTACAATGCTATCCGGATGTCGCTTTGATTGGACCACGAAATCTGCACCAGTTTCAGCAACTTTTTCCAGTAATGGTTTGATCTGTTTTGGAGAGATGTCTAGATCGGCATCAAGAACACTGATCAATCCTTTGGATGCAGCTTTGTAACCTTCTACGATGGCGTGTCCTTTGCCCTGGTTTTTGCTATAGGAAATTATCTTTATGTTATCTGCCTTTTCAGCTGCTTTTATTGCTTCTTCTAATGTATTGTCGCTGCTGCCATCGTTGACAAATATTATTTCAAAGCTATTGCAAAAGATCTTCAATTCATTATGAATTTTTAATAAGTTATTGCATATATGATGACCTTCATTATATGCTGGAATTATAACTGATAGCATGTACCTTCCCTACTCCTATTTTGAACACTCTGGATCTTATTGCAAATTTATCTCTACATTATTCCAAAATTCTCATCCTGAATGAATCAAGAATGAAATTTAAGATGCTTTTTTAGTAATGATAGGTTTTTTCAGATCAAACTTCTAAAACAACGCTATTTGGTTCACCCTGCATAGCTCTGGAAAAACATCTGAGTGTGCAGAACAACTCCCGGTCTCCTATTTTTTCATTTACAACGAACTTATCCCCACAAACAGGGCAGGTTTTTTCAACATACCTCAATATAACACCTTTCTATTATTGTACCCACTGAATTTATATAAAGTATACTTAATATAAGCTGGAGTGCGCAATGCTATAAATATATTTAAGTCGATCGATTCGATTTTTACGATGTGTATATACATTATCCTGCAATAGTTTTGAAGCTATATCTCTAAGAACATGTTGTTTTCCGTATTTAGTACAGTATTCTGGCTCTGCTTCTCCAAAACCATAGATCATGTTAACGCTGTAATTTCTTCAAATGTCATGTACATTGAGTTCCCAGTGTATTTTATACATTAATTATATTCTTAATTTCAAGATCAGCTGCAACATTTAAACTTCCCAACTATGCATAAATATTTCGACACGTTTATATATCTTATTGCTTGTAATATCATGAAAACAGTTGATCAATTATTTGTGTGTGGTTATGTGGTCTTTAAGTCTCAGAGGTTAAATATGCAATCGAAATCTGGATCCAAAAATTATGGAAGATATGTTAGTATTGGAATAACGGTTGCCATAGTAATAATGATGGTCTTGTCAGGCCCTGTAACTGCGGTTTCGCTAGGAATTACAGAACTGGACGGAACCACTCATACGAAGGGCAATTCTGTAACATTCAATGTTACTGCAACGATCGAAGGTACTGATAGTTATGTGCCAATTGACAGTTTCGCATTGCAGATCACAGGTGCGACTTCCAAAGAAATCACATATTCAACAGATGGAACTATACTATCAGGATCAGGTATAACAGTTGAAGCTGTTGAAGTTCCATCATCATCATCAGAATATGGTCAGGGTTATGGTTATGATTCCAGGTTGGGTTCTGGTCATGACTTTGGATACGGCTATGGCTATGGCACAGGTGGTGCAGATCTTGTATATGAGTATACTATTACCCTTGATACATCTACACTTAATGCCGGTGTCCACAACGCTGTATTATCACTGAACACAGGCGATTCAGCAAAGCCTTCATTTGAATCATCATCTGCTTCCTTTACAATTGAGTCTTCCAGCAGCAGTAGAAGCAGCTCCTCCGGCGGCGGTGGCGGTGGAAGCGGATCAACCGGTGAAGCCTACGATAACATCGAATTCAAGGAAGTGAAGACAGAGAACATTGTAGGTGGACTTGAGATCAGTTATGCCTTTGGTGAAGAGCAGAATGCAATTCAATACATCAACTTCTCTGCAGTGAGGAATTACCAAAGAACTTCAACAACGATCGAAGTGCTTAAGGACAGATCTGAAATGGTCGATGAAAGTGCTCCGGGACTTGTTTACAGCAACCTTAACATCTGGGTTGGTAAATCAGGATTTGCTACAGAAGATAACATTGCTGATCCTGTGATAAGTTTCCGTGTACCAAAAGACTGGATCACAGAGAATGGAATTGATGAGAATTTAATAGTACTATATCGCCACAGTGAAGGCAAATGGAATGCTCTCAATACCGGGAAGGTTGGAGAAGATGACTTATTCATCTACTTCGAAGCGGAAACTCCGGGATTCTCACCATTTGCTATTGCAGCAGATGTGGATGATGAAGTTTTAACAGAAAATACCACTTCAACAGAAGATGACTCCAGTGCTGTCAATATTACTGTATCCTCAGAAGAAGAATTGAATGCAAGTGGAACTGAAGAAGAAAATGGCTCGGGGTTAAATATACTCTTCATTATAGTACCGGTACTTTTGGTGCTAATAGTTCTATACGCTTCGTATGCAGCAGAAAAAAGCAAGCGTGATAATGGAGGGGACAACACTGCAGATCTCCCGGATGATGTGCAAGTTGCAGAAAGTGATGATTCTAAAACTGCTCCAGATATCACAAATGCTGAGGAAATATCATCTCAGTCTGCCAAACCAACGCCTGAGTCTGAGGAAATCCCAGTCTGGTCTGCCAAAACAGCACCTGCTACTGAGCAAATCCCGGTTCGGTCTGCCAAACCAAAGCCGGCTGCTGAGGAGATATCAGGTCAGTCTGCGGATACAACACCTACTGCTAAGGAAGTATTAGGTGAACCTGTCGAAACAATACCTACTGTTGAGGAAATGTTAGGTTACTCTGCCGAAACAAAATCTGATGATGTGGAAAACAAAGTCCAGTCAGAAGATACTGAACAAGAGAGCAAAGAGATGAAAGAGTCCGGTAATTTCTCGGATGACGGATGGACACAATCCACTACTCAGGATAACGAAGTCCGGTCAGATGATACTGAACAAAAGACCAAAGAGCCGAAAAGATCCAGGACTAACCCGGATGACAAATGGTGATGGCGGTACTGGTATAATTACCGGATCTTGAAGGGTTAGATAAAAACCCTTCTTTTTATCTTTTTTAATTAATTTTCTTGGATCAGAAGAAGCTTATTTACTTGATCTAAATTTACATAATTCGTGTTTACGTTCAGTAAATTGATCTTCTCTGCCAGAGTCATGAGGTAACTCTTCTCTCACTTAAATGCAATATATTTTCGAACCTATATGAATTCATTTCCTGAACATGCTTTTAAGCACCAGTGAGGATCTGGCCACAGCTTATTTTTAATCAATGAAACGAATTAGCTAGATAATTGTCTTATTTTACTGGAAGTATGATCAATTCATTAAAAAGGGAAAATAAATTATTCTATCTCCGCTTCATCACGAAAGAAACAGCCAGAACCCCGGTGATTGCCACATAAACCATAAAACCTGGTGTATCTTCATTATCTGCTTCAACGTCAGGTGGTGGAGCTTCAGCAATCCTCTCAATTGTTTCCTCTGAGGAACGAACCACTGGCACTTAACCACGAAATATCCTTTTTGGGAACCATACTTTCTTGCAGGAATATTTTTCAAAAAGCTAATATCTGGTATCTTTTCAATGACGATGTCAAATATGCTTTCTCATTTTACCTGGTCCTTAGTTTGCAAGGACACGTAAGACTCTTATCTGATATGGGGAATATGTCCGCCAATGTGGATCGATGGATTGTATTCAGCATTTGACTATCTCATCAAGGTCATTCCCCCGATAGTTGTCGGAACCCTGATCATGGATATTATGGTGGAAATGGGCTGGGTGAACAAGCTGGGTTTTCTGGCATCCCCACTAATGCGTTTTGGTCACTTACGAGAAGAGATCGGCCTGAGCTTTCTCACATCCTTTGGTTCTTCCGCTGCCGGAAACTCAATGATAGCAAAGCTGCACGATGACGACCACATCGATAGAAAAGAAACGATCATAGCGACAATGGTAAATTCTTTCCCTTCAGGCATCGTACTTTCAAGGGACCTTTTTCCCGTAGTAGTTATCTTACTTGGTACCACCGGGCTAATATATCTGGGGATAGTGGTACTCATAGGTTTTCTGAAAACATTGCTTGCACTGATAGCTGCACGTCTTATTCTCACACCCAGGCCATCCGGAAATATTCACAGCAATATGGAGAAGGTAACCTTCAGGGCAGCTTCTGTGAATGCTTTGAAAAGGTCCCGTAGATCCCTTACAAGGATAGTTCTTACAATGGCCCTTGTATCGGTCATCGTATTCCAGCTGATGGAAACAGGCATTTTTGATTCTGTAGCATCCATAATGAAGGATTCATTCATGATCCGTTACGTGCCTGCTGATGCCCTGCCAATAATCGCCGGCTGGTTTGCCAGTAACATTGCTGCCTATACCATAGCAGGCAATCTTTTAGATGCAGAGATGCTATCCGGCAAGGACATTATCCTTGCACTTCTCATTGGAAGGATATTGGCAAGTGTTGCAAGGATCAGGACCATGCTACCTTATTATGTGGGGATATTCAGTCCGAATCTGGGTGTAAGGATAATGGTCGTATCGCTGGTCATGCAGAATGGTATCATGATGGGGATAGCAGGCGTTATCTTTGTGTTCTTTTGATGAGGGCAAAAAAACCATTGATAGGCATAAGATCTTATCAAAATAAAAAGTAAATGAAATAAATGAAATGAACCCTTTTCAAACGACAAGTTTGTTAAGGTTCACATTTCCATTTGTTGTTCTGATATGCATTTTATTGCCACCTTCACCAATGACTCCTTCTACATGAGTTGATTCCAGATTTGTTGCTACCAATTCCACTTCACTTATTGAAATATGGCCATTGGTTGTTTCCATCTCGATATCGGCGTCCAATGACGGATCAATAAAGAGTATGATCGCCCCATTGGTGCACCTGATGTCTACATCATCTCTGATGTCAAGTATATGGGCCTCTATTCTTCCATTGGTGGTCTGCAGGTCGCCGATACCTGTTGTTCTCTGAATATCCAGTGCACCATTGCTTGATATTGCTGTTATGTATCCTTTGACGTTGCTTATTGCTATATTTCCATTGGTGGTTATAGCTGTAGTATTTCCCTTTGTGTCTGAGATCACTATGTTTCCATTGGTTGTTTCTATAATGTCAACTGTAACATTCTCCGGAACCTTGATGTTAATGTCAACTGAGACCCTGACATTTTCAAGAGCAGGATATTTCGTTTCCACTTTCAGCTCATCATCGATCTCATTGACAATAATGTTAACTTTTTGAAGTTCATCTTCACCATAATTTGTTCTTTTGATGGCTTCCAATTCGACCTTATCGCCATCCCAGCGATTGATCTCGATCTGTCCGTTTATGTTGTTAACGGTCAAGGTTGTGTTGTTATCTGCTTCATATTCTCCGCTGAAATATTCTATCTCTTCAGCTCCGTAGTCCGGTCCGTAGGTCGTGCAGCCTGAAACAGCAGCTACGATCAGTGTTGAAAATAATAGGAATGTAAGTTGGTATTTGTTCATTGCAGAAGTCCCCATTAAGAATTGGGGACAGTTAATAATAAATCTATCTGTTAGAAGAAACGAAAATATAAAAATCATTTGCAGTTTTAGTCGATCTGATCAATGTTTCAATACGCAGCATTTTGATCTGAAAAATGATAACTTTATCTATGGAAATGTATAATCTCACTAATAGGATATCTTCTAAGATATCGTCTGGTTTAAACATCTAACAGATACATCTAAGCTTGTCCATCGAGATGATACAATGACCCGATCTGTTTTTGATAACCTTCCCCAAAGATATGACCTTCTACTAAAACAGGCTCTTCCAAATTGGGAGATTTTCTTTGCCACGGTCGTTGAATACATCCCTGAAGGGAAAAACGAAATACTTGAGCTGGGCAGTGGAACTGGTTTTCTTACCAGCATGATCCGGAAAGCCAGACCTGAAGTATCAATTACCTGCATTGATAATGATCCTGATATGCTGGCGATAGCTAAGGAAAAGCCTGAACTCAAAGATGTTACCTTTATCGAAGGCGACATCCTGAAAATGTGGCCTGAGACCTCTTGTGATCTTGTGATCTCTACGCAATGTCTCTTTGCTTTACCAGCAGATGAAAAAGCACGTATTTTCGAACAGATATATGATTCTCTCAAACCAGGCGGTATGTTGATCGAAGGTGACATTGTCAGACCTGAAAGCAAATGGGAAGAGATGATATATAGGTCACAATGGAAAAAGTATATGCTGGAGCAGGGTATGTCGCCTGAGGATACTGAAGAGATGTTGCTTTCTCTGGACCGGGTATCTGACAGGATCGATACACTTGCAGAATTTCGGGGAAGGCTGGAAGAAGCCGGGTTCGAAGGAATTTTTTCCCCTTACTGGTACGAAATGTATGCGGTTCTTGTAGCTTCCCGATAAATTCTACATTAAAGGCACTCGATTTACAATTTCAGGCTGAGATGAAAACTATCGCAACCAGAGCAGCAGCTACTCCGATCCATTGCTTTAAAGAGAGCTTTTCTTTGAGTATCAGCCATGCAAGCAATACTGTGCCTGCAGGGTAAAGGGAAGACGTAATGGAAGCTATATCGAGCCGACCTGCCTGGGAAGCCAGAGCAAAAAAGGTGTTTCCACCTGTATCAAAGACACCTGCAATGATAATTACGGGTAGGACATTTTTCGGAGGTAGGTACACCTGCTTGCTCAAAGCAATAAATATGATCAATGTGATCACAGCTGCGATCCTTGCAGCAGTAAGTGGCCAGAGTACAGCCGTATCACTGACCCTGTCGATGGATATGAAGAACAGTCCGAATCCAGTTCCGGCGATCAACGGGAGTATAAGGTCTGTGCGTTCTATCTTGCTGCTCTCATCTCCTCCACCTGCAATGAGCCAGACTGCTACAAATGCAAAAGCAAAACCGATCATTTGATGAACAGCAGGCAATCCTTCATAGAATGCACCGTAAATGACCGGTACAGAAGCAGCTACCACCGCGGAGATCGGTGCAACAAATCCCATCCTTCCCTGTGAGAGCCCACGATAAAGTGCCAGAAGCCCGATGCTGATGAATACTCCGGCAACAGCTCCCCAGAGCATACCGCCAAGAGGTGGCATTTTTTCTGCCATCAGATAAGCTGAAGCTGCAAGAAGGAAAACCCCGACTGCCTGGGTTATCAGGACCACACTATATACATTGGCACGTTTAGATGCGAATCCACCGCTGAAATCTCCGGCACCCCAGGATATGGCTGCCATAAGTCCAAAAAAAACCACAAGAAATTCAGCAGGTATCATGTATTTTGTTCTCCAGAACAATTATTAGGTTGAAGCTATTTGGATTTATGCAACATTAAGGAAGTTCCTGGCAGAATCTGTACATTTGTTGACTGATTATGATTAGCTTTATTTTGCATATATCATGAGTCTATCGATTTCATGTTGTAGAATTTAAGATAATTTTAAAAGTTGACATTGCCTTGATTTATGCAATAAATAGTTCAAAAAAAGAAAAAAAGGAAGTTCAGTTTTAAGCTTCATAGAAGCGTATCTGAACTAACTTGCTTCCGTGGTTGTCATACTGCCAGAAGTATGTTGGATCTGGATAGAGAACAGAGTCAAATGTCTTTAGATTGTTCAGGTAATCGAAAACCCATACATCAGCATCACCCGGACTCATCATTCCAATTGTATCCGGCTCTTCCTTTGCACTTACATAGAACAGGTCTGTAGCATCGGTCCATTGTGCTTTCTTTGATTTAGAAACGGTTACATCTCCAATATCAAAGTAGTAGGTATCGTTAGCCTTTACCCATCCAACAATGTTTGTGTATGCATTTGGTTTAGCTTTGGCAGCAATGTATACATTGTATTTTCCTGGTGCCAGCTGGAAGGCACATGTACCATCATCAAATGCATTTCCATCGATGACAGTAAACTCGTCTCCCTGTGTTATATCGATTTGAATACCAGGAATTACGGTTTCAACCCCTTCGTCCCAAACAGTAATACTAAATTCGCTGGTGTTATCAGGAACGAACATTGTGTTTCCGTTATCATAACCTTCACCATTACCTTTCCAGTCAACATCTTTTCCAATGATGTTCAGGGTATCGTGAGGACCATTGAAGTCTGTCCCTGGTTTGGCTGCTTGTACCGATACTGCTAGCCCTGCTAATATAAGCATAGCTAGAACTCCTATTGTTATTGTTCTTATATTCATTAGTACCCACTCATTAAATATGAGATAATACGAATGAGTTATTTCTTCTTATATATATTTAATGCAACAAATAAATATCATTATAATGAGCATAATATAAAAGCTTAATTATTTCATTTGACTAAGGTATCTTCTATCTTTCATCTTCCACAATGAAGAATTGATTACTTTAAAAATAATATTAGTTTTTAGTCCTTAAAAAAGATCAATGAATTCCGGGATTGGAATTCATATTTTAAAATTATGCTGAAAGCTTCTTATCCTAATATATCAGAAGGAACTTTGTAATGCGGATCTTCCCAGTGATTGACATCAATTATGGCAGATGCATTGTCCAAAAGTACCAGGCAATCTTCGCTTAAATGTCGCAGATGAACCTTTTTTCCAACCTTGGCATAGCGTTCAGTTATCTTATTCAATGCTTCAATTGCAGAATGGTCAACAACTCTTGATTCTTTGAGATCTATAATTATCTCATCAGGGTCATTTAATACATCAAATTTACTTTGAAATTCAGTTACTGAACCAAAGAACAACGGGCCAAAAAATTCGTAGTGCTTGATCCCGTTATCATCAACGATCTCTCTTGCACGCACCAGTTTGGCATTTTCCCATGCAAAGGCCAATGCAGAAATGATGACACCTGCAATTACAGCGACCGCAAGATTGTGGAAGATAACTGTTATACCTGCAACGACAACCATCACAATTACATCGGTCATAGGCACTTTTCTGAATATCTTCAATGATGCCCATTCAAATGTTCCGATAGCAACAACGAACATTACACCAACCAATGCTGCCATTGGTATCTTTTCGATAAGGGGAGAACCTACTAACACAATTAGTAATAATCCAACGGCTGCAACGACGGCTGAAAGTCGGTTTCTGGCACCTGAATTGATGTTAATGAGACTTTGTCCTATCATGGCACATCCACCCATGCCTCCAAAGAGTCCGCAAACAAAATTAGCAACACCCTGTGCAACACTCTCTTTATTTGCCCTGCTTCTTGTCTCTGTCATTTCATCGATCACGGTCAGCGTCAACAGGCTTTCGATCAATCCAACCAATGCCATGACCAGCGAATAAGGGAATACTATCTTTAATGTTTCCAGATTGAGAGGGACCTGTGGAAGATGGAATTCAGGAAAACCGCCTGCAATTGATGCAATATCCCCAACTGTTCTTGTCTGGACCTGGAAAAAGATGACAATGGCTGAAACAACTATAATTGCAGTTAGTGAAGCAGGAACAGCTTTTGTTAGCTTTGGCATCAAATAGATTATAGCCATGGTCAATCCTACAAAACCTAACATGACCAGAAGTGCTTGTCCTCCCAGCCAATGTTCTATCCCGTTGATATCACTAAATTTGAACTGGGAAAGCTGAGCCATGAATATTACTATAGCCAGGCCATTCACAAAGCCGAACATAACTGCATGTGGTACAAGTCGGATAAATTTACCTAATTTCAAAAAACCAATAGTCATTTGGATTATTCCCATTAGAATTACGGCAGCAAAAAGATACTCAATTCCGTGCCTGATCACCAGGGCCACAACTACAACTGCTATTGCACCGGTAGCACCTGATATCATTCCTGGTCTGCCACCAATAAGTGCGGTTATTAATCCAATGATGAATGCAGAATAGAGCCCAACCAATGGACTAACATTTGCTATTATTGAGAAGGCTACAGCTTCAGGCACAAGTGCCAGTGAAACTGTCATCCCGGATAATACCTCATTTTTGAAGTTCAATTGATCGTTCTTTAGTTGTTCTATAAACGCCATATTTATACCAAATTTTAAAGATTGCTATGCACCCGTAAGTTATGCCAACGGTTGAAACTGAAATGTTACCAAAATATATTTTGGAACTTTATGATAACGTAATTCCAGATCGGGGGATCTGGTGAATACTTATCTGGATAGGGAATGCTGTGAATTATCAAGGGAAAAAACAAGCAGGCCTCAAATGATAGCATCACAAAGAACCATCATCTGTTCCGGGCCAGAAGTTATTGCAAAGGCAATTGGAAGTGTTACAATTGCTGGAATAAAACCTGTTTTTAGATCATTCAGGAATGATCTATGATATTTTTCTCGAATTCCATTATTTCGATCCTTTTAGAGATCTCCTGTTAAAGTTATCAGGCTTCGTAAAACATACTTTCAGTATATAAATGTAATCATTCTTTGGAAATAAAAAAAAGAAGGGGGTCAATCTGAATTGCCCGATTTAATAAAAGTCCCATTCCTATATTCCTCAAAAGCCACCTTCAATTCTTCCTGTGTGTTCATCACGATAGGACCATACCAGGCAACCGGTTCATTGATGGGCTTTCCCGAAACGAGCAGGAATCTTAATCCTTTATTCCCCGCCGTTGCTACTATCTCATCACCATCATCGAACATAACCAGATTCTCGCGTCCAATTGAAGAGGCTTCACTGAGGTCGAAATATTTTGGACCCTCCATTTCGAAGGAATATGGTTCCTGATCTTTTCCAAAGGAGCCTTCACCTTCGAGAACATAAGCAAAGACTGTATAACCGGGCTTTGTCGGATGTGAGAATGATGTTTCAGGAGGAACTGTAACATCCAGATATTCCGGGTCTGTTACAATATCCTGTACAGGACCTTTTGTGCCATTAACCTCACCGCAAATGATCTTGATACGTGCACCGTTATCCATCATGATTTCCGGTATCTTCTCGCTCTTAACTTCCCGATACCGTGGTTCCATCATTTTGTGCGATGCCGGCAGGTTGGCCCAAAGCTGGAACCCCCAGAGAGTTGTTCCTTCCTTTCCCTTTGGCATTTCCTGATGAACTATCCCGCTTCCAGCGGTCATCCATTGCACATCCCCTGATTCAATGAGGCCCTTGTTCCCCATGCTGTCACCGTGTTCCACCTCTCCGGACAGCATATAGGTGATCGTTTCCATTCCTCTGTGAGGATGCCAGGGAAATCCCATTATGTATTCTTTCGGATCATTTGAATGGAAATCATCAAGCAACAGGAAAGGGTCCAGTTGTGGGACATGATTGAATCCGAAGGCTCTTTTCAGGTGAACTCCTGCTCCTTCAATGGTCGGCATGCTCTTCATTATTTTTTTGATGGATCTTGTAACTCCCATGATTATTCCCCATTATGTATGCTTGTTTGATGCTATATGATAGTTCTCTATTTTTGTTCATTTTAATTTTAAACACACAAACAATTTAACATGTAGTTTCATTACAATATAATTTACATTTAAAAATATAACTGTGAACATACTATTTATTTTATAATTATTTGTTTTATTATTGCATTATATTATTATCAATTAATATATATTCATTTTTGTATAGAAAAGTTATTATATTAAATTCCAGTTATAAAGTTGATTTGCCTTATGGGCAAATATAGGTGGTATTCGTATGAATATATATAAAAAAAACAAAACGTCTACAAAAGTAGCTTTGATGTTATTTGTCGTTCTCATGACATCAATTTTTACTTTTGCAGGTACAGCAAGTGCTTCCACTCATTATGTAAATGCTAGTGGGGAAGCTAATTTTACAACTATACAGGCTGCTATTAATGCAGCAGATACTTATGATACCATTATTGTTCTTGATGGTATATATTACGAAAACGTTGAAGTCAATAATAGTGTTTCATTGTTTGCAGCTGCAGACGATGCATTGATAATTTCAAATTCATCAGATGCTTCTGTCATTAATGTGACAGCAGATGATGTTATCATTGATGGATTTAATGTCGATGCAAATAACACTTCGAGCTCGGGCATTTTTGTTCTTGAAGCTGACAATATAACTGTTCAGAACAATGAAGTGTTCAATGCAACAATTGAGGATCTGCCATCTGCTGGTAAGTATAACTATAACCTCGGAGAAGAGGTAAGAGCAAATTATTCTCTTGTTGTGCTATTCAATTGTTCAAATATTACTGTTGACAACAACATTTTGACCGATGGTTTTGCTGGTGTTGGCTATATTTCCGGAGAAAATATTTATATTATAAATAATGAGATCTCTGAAGTTAACAGGGGTATCAAATCCTGTCTTGATTATAATGGCTATGAAACTGGTACTGGTCTTTACATAATGGACAACATTATCTCCAGCATAGGGGACAGGGGTATTGAAGTCATGTCTGATAATTCT
The DNA here is from genome assembly GCF_900774055.1 of Methanococcoides sp. AM1. Classification (NCBI taxonomy): domain Archaea; kingdom Methanobacteriati; phylum Methanobacteriota; class Methanomicrobia; order Methanosarcinales; family Methanosarcinaceae; genus Methanococcoides; species Methanococcoides sp. AM1. The sequence goes on from NZ_CAAGSW010000003.1 coordinate 278,515, forward strand.
GTGATTTCTGGCAATACAATTGATAACGTTTCTTTAGTTAACGTTCCATTCCCTGATGACTATTCTGTAGGAGGAATTTTTGGTATAACAGCTGGTTGTTCCAATCATGAAATTGTGAATTGTAAAATAACTGATAATACAATAAGCAATTTTTATCTTGATGAGAATGATATAAGTGTTTACAGACAATCGGGTATTAAAACAAGTTACGTCGATGTACTTACCATTTCTCAGAATATGGTTCATTCCTTCTACATAACCAATACCTCAAGTGCTTATAGGCAGGAAGGCATTTCTGTGCATTATGGAGATGAGTATCTTGAAATAGTATCTTCTATCGATTCCAACACAATTGAAGGACTTTACGTCGTTAATTCATCAATTTCTCATCAGTATGGTCTTGATATCAAAGATTATTATAATGTTTCCGTTGAGGACAACACTATAAGATCATTGTCAATTGATAACTGTTCATCAGCTAATAATAATATCCGTCAGTCAGGAATATATGGTAAATATGTTTATTACTCCGACTTTGAGAATAATGTTGTAGATGATATAAAGTTTACTCATCCTATTGATTTCAACGAAGGCGATAAACAGAGTGGACTTTTTATTCATGACTCTGAGGAAACTGCCATAATTGAAAACTCGATTTCTAACATCTATGCAGATTATGTTGGACAACAGTCTGGAATAAGAATTGTGGACTCTTGGGACATGACAGCCTCTGAAAATGACATCACATATCTGGATATTGATAATGGTAACATTACAGAGAATAGTTATGGAAAACAAATTGGAATCCTGTTATGTGAAACTGACAACTCCACTCTTTCAGATAATACTGTTGAAGAGGTAAACACCGTTGTACCTAGATGTATGGAAGCCGGTGTGCTTGTTGATGATATTGATTACGCAACAGTAACTGGTAATACTATCAGGAATTCGAATTCCACAGGTCTTATTATAGGGGGCACATACGATAGTACTTTCTCAGAAAATAAGATCAGCAATTGTGCAGAGGGTGGCTTGTTTATAGACTACTCTGAAGGTAACTTGATCTATAATAACTATTTCAACAATGAGGTCAACATTATCTCAGATTTTGAATCTGAATCTATGTCTACAGCCTTTGATGCAGCGCCAATGGATGGTGACGGATTATTATATCTATATCTAAACGATTGGAACATCGCTAAGACAGCCGGAACAAACATTGTTGGTGGACCTTACCTCGGTGGAAACTACTGGGTGCATCCAAATGGAACCGGATTTAGTGTTGATACAGCAGACTCAAATAAGGATGGAATCTGTGATGAGGAATACCGGCTCTCAGAAGATGAGTTCGACTTCCTGCCACTTGCCCCTGCACCAACTGAGAAAAAGAGCAGTTCCGGAAGCCGTGCATATGTTGGTCCAAGCCAGCCTCCTGAAGGTGTGAATTCAACCGATTCTTCTATCCTGCGTGTAACTGGTGGCGAGCGTATGGAATATGATTTCGGTAATTCAAGTGGTCCTGTTCTTGGAATAAGCTTTGATTCAAAAGAAGACAAAGGTCTTGTGGTTGGTAACGTCCAGGTTTTGGATGATGCCCCTGTAGATGTTGGAGATTACCCTGATGGAATACCATATGAGATCATGAGTATCACTCTTGGACCTTCAGGCACGATCTCTGATGAGAATGCTGATAACATTATCATAAACTTCAGGGTGAGCTGGGAATGGATCAATGAAAATAACATCGATCTCTCCACAATTCGCCTCATGAGATTCCACAATGGTGAATGGCAGGAGCTTCCAACCATCCAGATGAACGATGATGGTGAGTTCCTTTACTTCAATGCTCAGACACCTGGATTCTCTGTATTCAGTATTGTCGGAGATGAAGCAGGAAGCGATGCGTCTGTTACAGCAGAAGATACAACTGAAGTTGGATCTGAGGAAGCAAGTACTGAATCAACTCCTGGATTCACAATGCTCTTCTCAACAGCATTACTTGCAATTGCAGCAGTTGTTATCAGAAGAAGGAACTGATTCCTGAATTAAAGAGCAGACCTCTTTCTGCTCTTCTTTTTTTATTTTTAAATTTATAGTTGAATGTATTACTATTGCTAAAAATATCTGCACTATATAGTGTAAAGCAATCAATTCGAAAGTCGTTCTGCTGGCTTGGTCGTAATGGTTGGTTGAATTTTCTCATCATGATTTTCTATTCAACAGATGAAAAGTTTATAACCTCCAGCAACCAACATTGAATGAATATATTTTTGGGAGCTGAGGTGACTTTATGAATGTAATTTCAATTGAACCTGAATTGTGTACGAACTGTGAGATATGCGTAGAGATATGTCCTATGTCTATAATTCTTCCTCCTAAGGAAGGTGGAACTCCTTACTCGCCGGAGGATGCTGCTACATATTGTGCGAAATGCGGGCATTGCGAGGTATTCTGTCCTGAAGGTGCTATCTCTACTTTGTTCGATTCAACTTATTATCAACTTGAAGACGATGAGTTTCCTTCCATAGATCCTTCTGAGCTAGGCAAATATATGGTTATGCGCCGCTCGATCAGGAGCTACAGGGATGAATCCGTGGATACGGGTACAATAGAGAAAATACTTGACATCTCTCGCTATGCTCCTTCCGGAATGAACAAGCAACCTGTACACTGGACCATTGTTCATGATCCCGAAGAAGTAAAAACGATAACTGGTTTGAGCATAGAGTGGATGCGTGAGGTCGTAGCAAGTGAAGAAGACCATCCTCTAAAGCCGCTGATGCCGGGCCTTATTTCGTCTTATGAAATGGGTGTTGATCCTATCTGCAGGGGAGCACCACATCTTGTAATAGCACACACACCATCTGATAATCCGACCGGTTACACTGACAGCATTATAGCCCTTTCGTGGTTCGAACTTGCAGCACAGGCCTTTGAGTTAGGAACATGCTGGGCAGGATTCCTTGCCATAGCAGCTGCATCTTACAAGCCACTAATGGATGAGCTGGAACTTCCTCAGGGTCATGTGGTGCAGTATTCTATGATGTTCGGATATCCCGAGCATGAGGTAAAAGGAATTCCGGGAAGGGAGCCGGCAAGAGTTACCTGGAAATAAAAAGGAGATCAGTCCTCAAATGGACTCATCTCCGGAGAAAGCAGCTCTTAAGGTTTAGAGCTTGCCTTTCTCCAGGTAATGTAAAATAAAGGTTTATATTAACTTCAAAACCAATAAGGTAACATACACATGTGTAAGTGGTGCTACCATGAACGAGGAAGCAAGAATATCTTCCCAGATCTCAGCCTGCCACTCATCAACAGCTTTTGGAAATGGATTTGTTAAATGCCCAAGTCCATGCAATTTAAAGGATCTCTCTCCTTCCATGAACTTGATTTCTTCATTCTCATAAGTGTAAAGAGCATATCTCTTAGAAGAAATCCCATAAAACCACATATCCTCTTTCTCAGCTTTCAACAGATCAATATCAAGGCTGTAAGGATTAAGAGGTTGGAAATAATCAATAATCTCCTGAGCATGTTCAGGAGGAACAAAGATAGAATCCGTATCCATGTATGCATGGACTGAACCAAGCTCTTTAACTTTGGCTTCTGCCATTGCCAAGAATAGTTTTGATCCTGCTGTAATCATGACAGCAAGTAAAGGATGAAAATAATTGCCTGCCTTCTCAAACCTGTTCTCAGATGTATTGAAATCATCCAATCCATAAACCTGAATATCGCTTTTCTTATCCTCTGGGTTAAGCTCAATAAAGATCCCATAACTCATAGCATTAACAAGTATCTTGATAGCCTGTGTCCTGCTCTTTAATTGCTGATATTTTGGATTATTCCTGTTGATGTCCTTCATCTGAAGCTTGATTTTCTGCCTTTCCTCAACAAGTACCTGAACAAGATTATCCTTTGAAGGATCTATCTCAATTCCAAGTATCTGAGATTTCTTCAATCCCTTCTGAACACCCTTTGGAATATACCTGACAGCTTCAACGATCTTTGGAACTTTGCCAGTAAGAATGACTGAGGCAATGACATCAGGCAAAGCATACCATAACTCATTATCCGAGATAAGATAATTAACCCCAACGTTATAACCTGTATTATTACCCTTATAATCCATCCTTACAGGTAAGATATCGTTGTCAGGCTGTATCTTTACCATAACAACAAAGTCTTTCCAGTTGTCCTTATCTTGAAGATATGTAAGGTTAAGACTTGAAAGCATATCCTTAATCTCATCGGCAACATCCTTTGTCTCAATGGATTCAGCTATCATGAATTTCCAGAGAGCCATCTCCATAGTGATTGTTGGATACATGCTAGTAAAGTCAAGAGTCGTCACCTTTGCAGGTTGTTTCCTGATCTTGCATTCACACCTTCCTCCATAGTAAGATGTCATGATGTTTCCAATCATCTCAAGGGGAAATCGGGATTAAGATCTAAAAACGATTGAATGGCCAATTGCTTTAAAGCATGTTTTCCGAGAGATGCTGAACTGAATATTCTGGTTGGTGGGATGTCTATCTGGTACAGATCCAACTCTTCAATAAGCTTCTCATATACCTGATAAGTTGTTTCAACATCCTGAATTAGATAATCAATATATTTCTTGGTTACTTTGCCATGCTCAATTCCTTTCATCTTCTTGACATTGGTATTGAGCTTTTGTCCTGCTTTATCTAGTGAGATCCTTTTTGATTGGAGCAATACCTCAGCAAGGTTTTGAGCATCAAGGAAATATCCATATTTTCTGCTATCCCCTTTATTCTCCTTAGTTGATGTAAACTTGAAAGAATGAACATCTCCCATCTTCTTAATAATAATTGGAGGATTAAACTTATTCTCTGAAAGAGTAAAAGTATATAGAATGCAAATACAATTCTTTATGGGGGTAAAGGTATGGATGATAAAAAACCTGAGAGACGTTATGATCTGGACTGGCTAAGAGTTATAGCTATACTTGCAGTTTTGATTTTTCATTCCACGAGGTTTTTTGATCCCATGGACTGGGATGTGAAAAACAACGTACTGAGCGAAAATATAATGGTATTGGTCTTGTTTATAGTTCAGTGGTTAATGCCATTGTTCTTCCTGATATCAGGTATGAGCATATATTTTGTGCTGAGTTTCAGGACAAAGGGACAGTTCATAAAGTCGCGATTTCTGCGCATCATGGTCCCCTACCTTTTAGTAGGCATATTTGTCATACTTCCTCCCCAGCATTATCTGAGGCTGTTAAGCAGTGGAGAATCAGGAATTACATTGCTGGAGTTTTATTCTACATATCTTACAGACATTTTTGTTAATGCATTCCCGGGTATAAACCTGCCAATGGGTCATCTCTGGTATCTTTACTATCTTTTCGTATTTTCTATGGTAATGCTCCCGATTTTTGCTTATCTTGGAACTGAATCAGGAAGATCGATCATTTCACGCATTGCTTCCATTTTTGAAAAGTCCGGAGCTATATTGCTGTTATCATTACCAATTGGTGTCCTTACTGCAATTCTTGACCCAACATCATTTGCAGGTAACCCGAATTATTTTGGTGGATGGGGTATATTGGTCTATCCTATCATTCTGTTTTATGGATATCTTATAGCCTCCAATAAAAAATTAGAGGAATCCATTCAGAAGCATGGGAAAATTGCATTGGTATTAGCCCTAACAACTTTCCCGATTATTCTATGGTTTATACAATCCGTACTTGATGGGACATTCCAGTTCGGAAGCTATGGATACGCAGGAGTTATGCTGCTTCGTTCATTCAATATGTGGTGCTGGATGGTTGCCTTCCTTGGCTATGGAAAGAAATACCTGAACTTTAACAACAGTACACTGAAATACGCAAATGAAGGACTTATCGCCTTTTATATACTTCATCAAACAGTGATCCAGATAGTGGGATTCTTTATTGCAGGCTGGGATATGGGAATTTTCCCCAAGTACATTATACTCGCCACTACATCGTTCATAGCGATTTTGATGATATATGAAATTGCAATCAGACGCATCAATATAGTCAGATTCCTTTTCGGTATGAAACCAAAAAAGTAAGGTGGTGAGAACATGACATTTCCACCGATCAAACAAATAATACATCAAAAGCCGGCATTCCCCGGCCTGATCATCAGCGGTATTCTCCTGTGTGGTCTGCTGATGCAGGAGTACCTGCTGGGCCGTTTTCCGGTGATATTTGAAGAGGAGTATTTGCTACAGGATTTCTGGATTGCAGTTATTCATTGTCTTCTGGCAGGTTATCTTCCCAGTGCATATTTATTCCTGCTACGCGGCACGAGAAATACTTTTGAAGGACTTAAAAATGTCCTGGAACCTGTAACTGATCCTTCGTATGTGAACTCTGCCGTGCGTTTTAAGAAGAGGGATCTAATCGTCTGGGGCTTGCTTGGCGTGCTGTTTGCGGTGCTTCTACCTTACCAGACTGCCACATCACCCTGGGACCCTTCTACATGGCACCCTGAGGTTGTCTGGCATCGTGTTCTGGAACCATTCATAGGTTGGTGGGCCGGCTGGTTCTTTGGTGCAGTCTGGATTACATCGATGCGTACTTCCCGGCTGGCTACCCGCATTAAGTCTGTGGACCTGCTGGATCTGAGTCCATTGTCTCCCTTTGTTAAACAGGGTCTGCTGACCACCCTGCTAACTGTTGGAATGGTATCGATCTTCAGCTTGCTTCTGCTTGATCCGGGGGAATGGCCTGTTGTTGCCAGAGCTTATGTTGGCTCCCTGCTGATTGCATTAGTTGGCTTTTGGCTGCCCATGAGAGGTGTGCACCGGCGGATTCATGAGATCAAGGAAGCAGAGCTAAAATGGACACGGGAGAAAATCCATCAGTCTGAAGCACTCTTGCACAGTGGTTCACCAGACTCGCCACCAGGGCAGATAGCAGATCTGGCTGCTCATCTCCAGCTCATTGAGGATGTGCAGGAATGGCCTTTTGAAAGCTTGACCATTGTGCATGTGCTGGCCTATTTGCTGATCCCACTGTTATCCTGGTTAGGTGGCCTGCTGATCGAAAGTCTGCTGGAAATTATTTTTACTATTTGACAAGTTATGTATGTCAAAAAAATCAAATAGTTATACGTTCAATTTGTAATAGGGGAGATATTTAATGGAAGAACAAGACCAAAAATTATTACGTGCTCAGGAAAGGGTATCGGAACTCAAAAAGTTCTATAATCATGTAATAGTGTATCTGGTGATCATGGCCATACTGTTTTTTATCGACTATTCTGATAGAGGAAACTGGTGGGTTCAGTGGCCAATGGTTGTATGGGGAATCTTTGTAGTGATACAGGGAATTAATGTTAGCAAAATCGGTAAAAACTGGGAAGACAAAAAGATTAAGGAGATTATGGAAAAAGACGAAAAATAAATTCTTCCATAATTAAGGGTACTTTGCACTACATGAAAAAAGGCTGAGATTGATGAGCCTTTCCTTTGAATGCAATGTGAGGGAGAGGGTGGAAATGTGGGGAAGTTATATTTAAAAAAGGATGATTTCATTTTATATATATCAAACCATCTTTTATTTGAAACCAAGATGTTATTTGTCAAAAAGTTAATCAAATTAAAATAGATGTTCAGATTAAGACCTATATTCTATTATTACTAAAAGTTCCGTTTTTACACGTTACCTATATCCCAGACTTTCTATGCGAGGGGAAGGATTCGAAACCAAGAAATCATTCGAAATTGAATATTGAGTCCGGTAACGTTATCCTTCCGTAGTATGTAAATGGCAAAATTATGGGAGTAATATAAACCTATTAGCTCTCTTTCTTCAGGTAATATTCATCCCTTGCATCAACAAATGCTTTCAAATTCTTAAGAGACGTATGCGGAGCTAATCCACATCCTGGTGCAAGGATATCGATTCCATCATCAATACATGATTTTGCTTCTTCCTTTACCCCTTCCGGAGGCATTCCAAGAAGCGTATGTACTGGTGAAATATTTCCGATAAGGCAGGCTTTATTCCCGATAATGCTTTTTGCATATCCGACATCGACCTTTTCCTCTATACTTATGCCATCAAAGCCGGAAGTTGACAGAGGTTCAAGAATATCAGAAGCATCTCCGCAAATATGTGCTATTGTCTTCCCGTGTACTTTCTGATTGAGTCTCTTATACTCGGACAAGATCATCGTTTCAAAGAACTCAGGTGGTATCAGATCGGGTCCGGCTTCGGAATCAGGAAGGCAGACCACATCAGCCCCATGTTCAAAAAGAGCATTTGAATATTCTATGCAAATGTCAGTGCCTATTGTTAGCAGTTCCTTTATGGTGTCGGGTTTTGAAATGAACCACATGAGGTAGTTTTTTGCACCAACCAGTGACATTGCAAGTGCTGCAGGTCCTAGCATCCCTGCAACTATCGGAATGTCGTCATCGATACGTTCTTTTACTAGATCTGTTGTTTTCAGGAGGGTCGCTACCCTTTCACATTCAAGGAGATTCTCAGGAATATCCAGATCGTTCACATCTTTCGATTTTTTACAGGGGAAATCAACGATCGATGGCTGTGTATCGTAGGTTCCTTCGATTATCTTGCAGCCGAGTGTCTGAGGAATATCAGTTCCATCAAAAGGATAGCGTACAGCTTCAAGTCCTGCGATCTCATGTCCTGCAATTGCAAGGGTTGCCATTTTCTCCGCATCAAAATGTGCTTCCGGCCAATTTGCACCTGTAATGTGCATAAGTTCGATAGTGCCTGTCTGGGTAACTGAACAGACTGGGACCTTGTCTACATCTTTACCTTCTAAAGCTCGCATGAATCTTTCTTTTGGTGTTAGATCTGTCAATTTCAACCCTCTGATTTGTTAGTGATGATCAGTTTTACGAAGTGTTTATCCTTGAACGAATGTATGTTTTAAATAAGGCTTATTTTAATGTTCTGTTTTTTGTTACGTTTATGTCTTTTATTTCATTCTTAGTTGAAAACTCTCCCCCACGTCAGAAAAAATTCTATTATATACTTTTAAGCTGATCATCTGTTGAGCACAATGAAATTCGATCGAATACCAATTGGTAAATTCTCACTAATGACACACTTAACCCAAAAAGCTCTAAGGTTATATGACCAGAAAGGACTTCTTGTTCCCGAAGCAAAAGATGCTTTCTCAGGCTACAGATGCTACACTTCCCATCAGATCGAAAGGGGTGTTAAGATTCGTATGCTATCGTGGATGGGATTCGGGCTGGATGAAATATCCTCTTTGTTGGATGCAGAAATACTAAGGGATAATGAATTCATTGGTGAGATGATGCAAAAAAGATATACTGAAACTCAGCTGGAGATCCGGAGGCTTCAAAAAATACAGAATCTTTTGCTCAATCAGACAGACACACTGGAGTTGATTAGTATGTCAGTATCAGAACCAACAACGAAAGAAATACCAAAGATGCGTGTACTTAGTATGCGTGAAACAGGAAGTTATGAAGTAACGATTGGAAAACTGGTCGGCGAATTGCTTGGGTTTGTTGGGAATTCAAGTAGAGCAGGTAAAAATATTAAGTTGACTGGTCCGGTAATGTTCCTTTGTCATGATAAAGAGTATAGGGAAAATGATGCGGATATAGAAGTTTCACTACCAATCTCAGGCAACATTGGCTTGGAAACACCCTCTATTGTCCTTACGACACTACCTGCTATTAAGGCAGTATCTGTGATCCATAAAGGACCATATCAGGAAGTTGATGTTGCATATTCCCGTATTTTCGAATATATGGCTGAAAATGGGATGGAACAGGCAGGTTCTTCAAGATCCCTCTATCTTAATGATCCTAATGAGGTTCCAGAGGAGGACTTATTGACAGAAGTACAGGTCCCGATAAAATAAGACCTCACTAAAATAAAGTAGCAGAATAAAAATGGATGGATGGAATTTCCATCCTTTTTTGTGCCAAAATACTCAGTTTTCAGGGAATCATTTTAAGCTTCGACTGTGATCTCTCCTTCCATATAAGGATGGAAAGTGCATATATAATCAAAAATTTCCTCTTCTTCGAAAGTAAAGCTGAAACTTTCACCTTTTGAAAGGCTTCCTGAATCGAAACCTTCATCGTTAGAAGTTGCTGTGTGTGGTGCTGAATCCATATTGATCCATGTGACAGTGTCACCAACCGATATCTGAAGTGTGGCAGGTTTGAACTCAAAGTCCTCGATCAGCACCTCATGATCTTTTGACAGGGTTTCATCGACATTGTCGGTGATCTCCATATCATCTTCAGCATCTTGTACAACTTCTTCTTCTGTTGTGTCTTCATCAGTATCTTCAGGTGTGGTTATGTCTGTTTCCTGTGCAGGTTGTTCGCTATCCTGTACACATCCTGCCATTAATATTGTCGTCAATAGAACGATAAATACAATTAATGCTTTCATCATAAGTCCTCCTTGATTATTTCTAAATTAACTAAATTTAGGTCAGCATCAATGATATGCATTTTGCCAACGACAATCCTGCGAAATTTATTAATAGTTCAGTTGATGATATTTTATTGGGAGTTTGATCGAGTTGTGGCATTTTTGTTTTTTTGAATGCTTATTATAATCGACTCGATATGATCATAGCTTTAAGGGGTGCAAACATGCTGTCAAAAATACCGATCGACTTTTCAAAAGTAGCAGCTGAAGATATCAATAAAGAGATTCTGAGGCTTGGAATAATTGCTGAACTGGATGCCATAAGTCTCTATGAGCAAATGGCTGCTCTTACAGATAATAATGAAGTAAAACGGGTCCTTCTGGATGTTGCAAAAGAAGAAAAGACCCATGTAGGTGAGTTTCAGACACTTTTACTGAAAGAAGATGAACAGCAGGACTATGAGCTAAAGATGGGTAAAAAGGAAGTTGAAGAAAAGCTTGGAAAATAAAGGAGGCTCCTGTGATGTTATCAGAAATACCGATTGACCTAGAAACAGTGGACAAGAAAAATATTGATAAGGAACTCATGCGACTTTCCATGATAGCTGAACTGGATGCTGTCAACCTTTATGAGCAAATGGCTTCCCTGACCGATGACGAAGAGCTCAGGGCGATACTTCTTGATATTGCAAGAGAAGAAATGATCCATGTGGCCATGTTTGAGACGGTGCTGATGGAAGTGGATGATGAATATCTTAAGGTTCTTGCAGAATACTCCCTTGCAAGGAGCTGAATTTTATCCTTAAGTATCGTTGGAAGAAGTTCGAAGGTTATCATATCTATCATATTATATTATATCATTTTGAGATATTGGCGAACTTTCCTTTGATCAAATCCTTCATTTTTGTTCTTTTTTCCTCTTTTCCCAAAATGCTTTAATTACTTGCGATCCTTCCTCTCAAAAGATGCCCAAAAATAATATACTCTCTGTGCTGAAGTACGTTTCACGCATGAAAAAAGAGTTCATGCTATCGGAGATAAAGGATTACATAGAAGAAGAGATGTCAACACAGGACATCTATGAAGCCGTATCACCATTCTTATTCGACCTTAAGATCAATGCAACTCCCCAGGATGAAGATTTCAGGATGACCCGCGCTCTCAGTAAAGAAAAACTGGAGCTTACAGTTGAAGAGCAGGGAAGGACCAGGTCATTCTTCAGGACTCCTGTTGTATCACAACAACTCCAGAAAACTATTGAGCAGTACATCAAATATAAGACGACAAAGGACTGGGATGACCCTCTGGTTCTGGAAAAAATAAGAAAAGCGATAATCGCACAGAAGAATTCCTACTGGAAATCAGGAAAGTCCAGGAATATCTCCTATGAGAAGGGCTATAGCATTCTTGCCTATCTTGCTTACCAGTTTCCGGTCTATTTCGTACAGTTCGAACACATTCTCTACAGCATGGCACTTGATGGCATGTTGAAGACAAGGATGAAGATCCTTGACATAGGCACCGGTCCGGGTACAGTACCACTCTCTATTATTGATTTCTATAAGCGGCTTGACGTGGCAGAAGCATCTATCCATAGTGTTGAACTCTACGATGAGAACATCGAGGCATATGATTTCATCGTACCGGAATATGCAAAGAATAAAGCAAGGGTGTCCGTGGAAAAGCCCATTAAGGCCAATATCGTGGACCTTAAGCCCGAAAATATTCCTGACAAGATCGATCTGATGATATTCTCCAACGTTCTCAATGAGATCAAGGAACTTTCAATTGAGCAGAAGGCAGAGCTTGTTAAAAAACTGTCCGAGAAGCTCTCAGGCGATGGTAATATTATTCTTATTGAGCCTGCAGACAGGGTGAATTCAACCGATTTCAGGAAGCTGACACTTGCTCTTAAGAATCTTGGTCTTGGTATATACAGTCCATGTTCCTTTATCTGGTGCAGAGGCTGCAATCCTGACGAGTGCTGGAGCTTTGAGCAGAAAGAGGACATCAAGCTACCTCTCCTTATGTCAAAACTCGCAGAATGTGAGGAACCTTTCAGGTATCTTAACACTGATATCAAATTTTCATATGCTATAATGAGAAAGGACAATTTGTCAAAAGTAAGTTACAAGGTACCACTAAAAGCAAAATTTGCCAGATTATCCGATATGAAAAAGTATGTCGACAAGCGCATTAATGTTGTTTGTTCCCTCATGTCAGGAGATCTTGGCGATGATAAATACTCCGTCTATAAGGTATGTGATGGAACTTCAAATAAGCAGGTATATGCTGTATTGCCTTCGCATAATGTCGTTTATGAAAATGCGCTTCTCAAAGAGGAAAGTTATGGAAATGTTCTGGAGCTGCATAATGTTCTTGTTAAGTACAACAAAGATAAGGGTGCATACAATCTGCTTTTGAGCAAACAAAGTATTGTTAAAAAGGCGGAGTGATATTTCCACCCGCCTTTTATTTATTCATTTATCATTCATTTATTTATTTATTTATTTATTTTACTTCACTTAACTTTACTTTACTTTTTTTATATTGTCTTTTTAGTGTTTTTCAATTCTCATCTTCTTATTTTCTGATCAGCATTATTTATAATATCTCTTGCACCTGGTTTTTTCTAAAATAGGATGTATGGGCAATCATCCATTTGGTAAGAATTTGTAGGTATATTTTAATCATTATTTTCTAAATCAACAAAAAAAGACTTAAATATGATTGAGTTATAAGATTATATATTGATTTTCTAGCAAAAATACTGGTATTTCATAGGGGGTTATACCATTTCATACGAAGACACAATGGACAAAGTGAGGATCAAGCTAAATTCCACAAGAGGTATCGAGCAAATAGTACTTCTTAATAATACAGACCGGATGAAAGTAATTGAACTTGAGGGGGAGGATGAAAAGGTCAAATCAATTCTTTTCGGTAAAAAGAACAACCTTGGTGTTAAGCAGGTTCTTGATTGTGATGTAATGGTAGCTTTCCTGACGAACAAGGAGTTTGGATGGCCGGCTAATAACATCAAATTGATGCATGGTGATAAGATAATAGGCGGAGATGTGACTGATCCTGTCAAACTTCAGGAATATCAGGAACATTCAGGATACTGTGTTTTTGGAAATATCGTTGTCGAACTTGATAAGTTAGTAAAAAAAGGGTCTTCTGCTGATTCTATCTGTATGGTGGTCAATCCGAAACCATTCCCTCACATAAGCCACATCCCGGGTATTTCCGATGCTCTTATGGCTTCTCCTTCCCGGTTTACAGATGAATATATAAGGTCAAGGTTGCAGCCTAACAGCAAAAAGGACTGTATTGGTTCTTTCCTTCTGGGATTCAATATTAAAAATCATATTTTTGCAAACCCTGCAGAGTGTACTTCTGTCAGGGGTAGTGTTTATTGATCGAAGATTGGAAAAGAAGATGAATGGATGTAGTTTCACTTCCTTTGCATATTCATCATCTTTCTTTTCGATCATCTCGATTTCGGGGCGTTAATTTTGGTTACGCCAGTTCTTGGGTTGACGTCATAATTTATAATTACTTTTCTACTAGACCATAGTACTAATTCATAATTATTGAATTATGACTAACAGAAATCATTCCTCATTTGGTATAACGATGCGGAATCCGTTTAATTCTTCTACGGTTGCTGAAACACCGTATACCTGTTCTATAGTTTCAGGCACGACTACTTCATGTCCTCCGTGAGCGAAGATCGTCCCGTCCTTCAGGAATATATACCTGTCAGCGAACCGGAGTGCAAGGTTTATGTCATGCATTGTTATGACAGCAGATACTCTGTTCGCTTTCACGACATGCCTGACCGTACGCAATATCTCCAGTTGTTTCTTAAGGTCAAGACTGCTGGTCGGTTCATCAAGTAGCAATAGCTTAGGTTCTTGAACTAGTGCTCTTGCTATTGCAACCCGTTGAAGTTCCCCGCCACTCATCTCGTTGATGTACCTGAGTGCCAGTTCTTTTAGTTCCAGCTTCATTATAATGGATTCAACGATCCTGTGGTCCTTTTCTTTAATGTTCCAGCCAATATGCGGTTTCCTTCCAAGCAGGATTGCATCATAGGCAGTGAGCCTTCCGGCTTCAGAACGTTGCGGAACGTAACCTATCCTCTTTGCGACCTCATGTTTTTCAAGGGAAAGGACCTCTTCGCCATCAACAAAGATCGTTCCTGTAGCAGGCGGATGTATTGTATTGATGCATCTGAGAAGTGTTGATTTCCCTACACCGTTTGGTCCGAGAATAGCAAGGACTTCCCCTGGTCTTAAGTTGAAGTGGATCTGTTCGAGTACTTTTCTTGTCTTATAATTGAAGCCAAGTCCTTCTACGTTCAACATTAGTGCTGATACCCCCTGATAAGCAGGTAAAGGAATAATGGAGCACCCATAAAAGCGGTCAGTATAGCCACCGGTAGCTCGTGTGGTGCGAGCATAAGACGCGCAGCTGTATCCGCAGCAAGTAGCAGCAGTCCACCTGTAAGGCAGGATGCCGGCAGGAGAAACCTTTGCTCATCACCCACGAACTTGCGTGCAATATGCGGGCAGACCAGTCCGACAAAACCGATCACACCTAGAAAAGCAACAACAAAAGCTGTCATCAGGGATGCGACGAGCATACCCCAGAGGCGGACTTTTTCGACGTTAACGCCAAGTCCTTTGGCAGTTTCATCTCCTGCATCGATGGCATTGTAGTTCCATCGGTTAAGCAGGAAATAGATCAATGAAGGAACAGTGACGGCTGTTAGTATTCCAAGGTCTCCCCAATCGGCCCGCCCGACGTCCCCGAAGGTCCAGAAAACGACTGCTGCAAGCTGAACATCGTCTGCAAAATACTGAAGGAACATTGTGCCTGCAGTAAAAAGAGATGCCAGTGCAACCCCTGTGAGGATCATAACTTCCGGGGAGGCATTCCTGTACCTTGCGATAGTAATCAGGATGAATGTTGCTATCATGGAGAATAAGAATGCAACTGCTGTTGTCATGTAAGGGTTGTTCAGCATGACCGCATCAGCTCCTGTACTTCTCATAGTACCGCTTCCAAGGACGATTACAGAGAATGCTGCACCGAATGCGGCGGCATGTGAGATGCCCAGTGTGTAAGGGGAACCAAGCGGGTTTCGCAGGATGGATTGGAGTGCGACACCTGCAACCGATAATCCTATACCTGAAACAATGGCTGTCAGTGCTCTTGGAAGACGTATATTCCATATGATGGTGGAAATATTTCCAACATCGTAGCCAAGCAGTGCAGCCATAACATCTGTAAAAGATATATTTGCTGCACCTACAGCTATGGAATAGCCAAGTAACAGGAACAGAAGGATCGATGAGATTATCATAAAGGAGATCTTCTTTCTTATGTAACCTGTATATGCCAAAGGAAGTGTATCTCCCTTTAGCTCATCCATTTCACCTTCTATTAGTTCCATATATTTCTCCGCTGAACTTTCAGGACCAGTTCTAAGTTCATTTCTCTTTTATTCATTCAGTTCTATCTGTCCGAATCCTGCACTAAATCCGGAGTTCATGGCTTCATAAGCCGGTTCACCAAAGAGGAATACATAGATCTCGTCTGCTTTTTCAGCAGCATCGATGTTCTGGAACCTGTCAGGATAGATCACCTCGCCTGAGTAGTAAGCGGCAGCAAGTACAGAACCATGGTTCGTGGTGTACCAGTTGTAAGGCACTACGCCATAGACTTCGCCGTTCTTTACAGCTGTCAGTGAGGTGTAGGCCGGATCAGTTTTCAGCTCATCTACTGCTGAAGGTGTCGTCTGGTATGTTGAAAGGTCAACAAAAATGATCTCCGGGTCCCATTCAATGATAGCTTCCTTTGACACATCAGCATGTTCGGTTCCAAGTGATGATGCTACATTCTTTGCATTAATAAGTTCAAATGGCGGGTAGGATGGTTCAGTTGACTGGAACCCATGTGGACCTCTGTATGCTATGCCGCCAACATAGACGGAAGCCTTTTCTTCTTCAGGGATATCCTCAGTTCTGGAACCAAGGTCTTCGATGGTCATATCGAAGAACTCAATGACCTCTTCTCCTCTTTCTTCTTTTTCCATTACTTCTGCCATGATACGCAGTGAATGGTACATATCATCGCGATAGACTCCGAGGTCTCCATAATTAAGGGCTATCACAGGGATCCCTGTCTTTGCCTGAAGTTCATCTGCATCATCAGCTGACTGCACGTATGTCCAGAAGATCACATCAGGATCAACGGCAACGATCTTTTCGGGGTCAGTGTTTCCCCTGTATTCGCCTATCAGGGGCATGTTCTGGAATTGAGGATTAGCAATAGCATAGGGTCTTCTATTTTCATCTTTTCTCAATTCAATGTCTTCAACACCAACGACTTTATCCTGAGCACCAAGATAGCAAATATATCTTAGCGCACCGGGTCCCTGGCAGATGATTTTTTCAGGAGCCACAGGGACCGTTACTTCTCTTCCAAGACCATCGGTAATGGTTTGCATTTCTACATTATTTACTGCCGACTTCCCGGAACTGGAAACACAACCAGAACCTATGCAGGACAGTATCACGAGGAGGATAATTAGTATTCCACTATATGTTTTTAATTTCATTCTGTTAGCACCACCGTATGCGATGTTACAAATATTATTCATGCACAGGCCCAAAGTTTTCGATCTATTTGCAGATATGGCTGCAATTTTTGTCGTTCATGGCTCTATTTATATGATGATTTGTAACAATTCCATGCTATGTTCTAAAATATTTGGCATATTTATTACTACGAATTTTAATATTTTTAATAATAAATAGCATGTAACTTAAACTTTATGTTAATAGTGTTAACAATGTAAAAATTTGTTAAAAAATGAGTATTTTTCAACCCACATTGATTCAAAGGTATCCCCAATCGCATACTTTTTAACATGCTATGTCCTTCTACTAATTAATGGACCTTATAGGGTATTTTATCTATTCTTTTATGACTCTATTTATTATTGTAAGCCCTATTACCGGAGTCATTACTTTTATAACGCTGACCAATGGTCTCTCTCTTGATGCAAAGAACGTGATCGCAAAGAAATCTGTTATGCTGGCATTTGTTATTGCCATATTCTTTATTTTCACGGGAAATATTATTCTTGATATTCTTGGGATCAGCCTTGATTCACTGAAAGTTGCAGGTGGACTCTTACTTTTTACGATAGCTTTTGATATGATGCAGGCCAAGATCTCAAGAGAAAGCATTACTGACAAAGAGATAGATGCATCTGCTGATCGTGAAGATATCTGGATCTTCCCCATCGCAATGCCAATTCTCACAGGTCCTGCTACAATAACAACAGTTATTATTCTTACAGAAACCGCTGAAGTGGTTCAGCAAAAATTGCTCGTAATACTTGCAACAGTTATTACATATTCAATAGCCATGGTAACATTTCTCTTTTCGAGAAGAATACACAAAAAAATGGGATATAATGGAATGCTGGTACTTACCAGACTATTTGGTCTGTTCCTGGGTGCGATCTCAGTAACTATGATAGCAAGTGGTATCTGGGGAATTTACATTGGAATGGTGGGATTGCCTACTTAAATCCAGACGAAATACATCTTCATATCCATTTCAGTTTTCTGAAATAAGTGAGCATCACAAGAGATACGGATATCATTAGTGCCCAGACCGCAGGATATCCCAAATGCCATTTCAGCTCTGGCATATATTCAAAGTTCATCCCATATATTCCTGCGATGAACGTGAGGGGAATAAAGATGGTCGCTATGATGGTAAGTACTTTCATTATCTCGTTCATTTTGTTGCTTGCAGTAGAAAGGTAAAGATCGAGCATCGTGGAGAGGATATCTCGATATGATTCAATTGTATCCATTACCTGAATTATGTGATCATAGACATCTTTAAGGAAAATTGATGTTGACTCTTTGATAAAAGGTGACTCTTCTCTTTGTAAACTGCTTATAACTTCCCTTAAAGGCCAGACGAATTTCCTTAAAAAGATCACTTCTTTCTTTAAGCGATGGATCTTCTCAAGAGTTTTTGGTGTAGGGTCATCAAGGAGTTCGTCATCAAGTGATTCTATATTTTCACCTATTTTCTCAAGCATAACAAAATAGTTGTCAACTATAGAATCCAGGAGTGCATAAGTCAGATAATCAGGACCTTGTTTTCGGATCCGACCCTTTGATGATCTTATTCGATCTCTTACCGGATCGAAAGTATCCCCCATAATTTCCTGGAACGAAATTACAAAATTTGACCCGAGGATAATACTGACCTGCTCAGCTATGATCTCCTCTTTGTCCTTATCATATTGTAACATCTTCAGAACTATATACATATAGGAATCGAAAAATTCTACTTTAGGTCGTTGATCAGTGTGGACAATGTCTTCAAGTACAAGGGGATGTATACCAAAGTTAGTACCTATCTTTTCGATCAGGTCGACATGATGTACTCCGTAAATATTGATCCAGGAAACATTTTCACTATCTTTAAATGGATATGCTTCCTCGATATTTTCTGCTACCAGTTCCTGAAAATCATCTGCATTGTAATCAATAACAGTTATTTTTGGCTCTGTTAGCTGTTTTTTCCCAATATGAATCAGTGTTCCGGGAGCAACGCCTACTTTTCTGGAACCCGCATGAACCATTTTACTCATAATATCCCATTATATAATATTCGTCAATGCCTTTTATTTCTATTCATACGTCCATATGGAGCTAGTGCGACTATAATGTGAATTAAAAAAGATCTGTCTAAAAGCTCAAAAAGTAAAAAAAGAAAGTGGAAAATTCATTTCTTCTCTTTGGCATATGCCACAAGAGCTTCTTTGATACCCCACTTGAAAGCTACGACAACAGCGATTCCCCATGCCAGTGGTCCTATCAGCAGATAGAAGATACTAGTATCTATGAGCATTGTATCAAGTGCCAGTAAGATCAGTATCAGTGCAAGGAATCCCTTGAGTAGTGGGATCCAAACATTGGTTCCTTCTACTTCCATTCCTTCCATAATACCTCTTAGGTAATCTGTAAGGAAATCAATTACTAATAGGCCAACTACAAGTATCAGAACTCCTGCAAATACATTTGGTATGTAATCGAGGATCCCTGTCAGGAAATTAGATATAACATCCAGTCCCAGAATATTAGAAGCTGCCAGGATGAAGATAAGATATCCGAAAATTTTGACAATACCTGCAATTATACCTGAAGTTGTCAATCCAGATGCTTCAAGACCTTTCCCAATACCACTCTTACCGATCGTATCATCAACACCTGATGCCATGATGATCGTCTTTATCAGTCCGGCCAGAAAATCAACAACAAGCAGTCCAATGATAAGGGTTATCAATGCCGATACTATAAGGGGCAGGAATAAGATTATCTGAGTGATAAAATCTGCCACGATCTGTATTTTTAGCAGATCGATAATGATCACAGCGAATATGATGTAGATGAACCATCTGATTATTGCATCAAACGTTTCAACTGTGGTCGTTCCGGTTTTTTGTATCATGCCACCTAAAGCTGTCTTATCAATAAGATCATCCAGGCCTACCTTATCAAGGATCTTTGAACCGATCTTTCCAAGTGCTTTTCCGACAATCTTTCCTACTATCAGTAACACTATGACAGCAATAAGTGTTGGAATAAAAGCAATGAATTGATCCACCATTCCGTATAAACTTTCAAGTATAGGTGATTCTGCCATTATATATACCCCCGTATATTATTTTTGAAGAATAAATGTCCAAAATTTAGACGCACAAAAAAATTTCTTCATAATTTAATCTGGTAATTATCTATTTAAACCTTTTGAAAAAAACAAATCTGTAACAATTCTCTTTCTGAATAAATCAATAACTATATTGACTAATAACTAAATTAATTAATTAATTAATAGTTTGGTGTAAGAAGCTGACCATCCTTTATTTTTCTCTTTTTTCCTTTATCCGTATATGCTAACTCTTAAATAAATAGCAACCCAATATTTCCATAGAATTATTGCACTAATGATGTACCAATATTGCAGTGTATTATTGTAACATGAATCCTCTGCTTATATTGCGATGTTGAAATCTCATTAAGACGTGCTGACAACCTACTTGTGATCCTTTAGAGGTGAATTTTTGGAAACAACCCCAAATACGGATATTGATGATCCTGCTGTTGTAAAGGCTACTGATGTCTGTCGTGATTACCAGGTAGGTGAGATGACAATCCCTGTTCTTAAAAATGTGAACATGGTTGTTGAAAAAGGAGAATTTGTCGCTATAATGGGTCCGTCGGGTTCTGGTAAAAGTACACTTATGAACCTGATAGGTTGTCTGGACCGCCCTACCTGTGGTACTGTCCTTCTTATGGGAAAAAATATAAACAGTATCTCTGACAACGAACTGGCAAAGCTTCGGGGGCTTGAAATTGGTTTTGTGTTCCAGAGCTTCAACCTTGTTCCAAGGCTTACTGCTCTTGAGAATGTGGAACTTCCCACTTATGCCAATAGCAGGCCCGGTGTTGATAATCGAAAATATGCAAAGGAGCTTCTGGAACTGGTGGGGCTGGAAGACAGAATGAATTACCGTCCAACTGAACTTTCAGGAGGTCAATCCCAGAGAGTTGCTGTTGCACGCGCTTTGATCAATGATCCATCGCTTATCCTTGCTGATGAGCCTACCGGGAACCTCGATTCCAAAACAGGTAAGGAGATCATGGAACTGTTCACTGATCTCAATAATAAGGGACGTACGATCATAATGATAACGCATGATCCGAATCTTGCAAAAAAATATGCTGACCGGGTGGTATACCTGAAAGATGGGTATATCGAAGACCGTAATGATGTTGCTAACTAAAAATATGGTGGATTTAATTGATAGAAGGGTGGAGTATATTATGATGAATTATAAAAGACCAATAGGGATCCTTGTATTGTTGATATTGCTTTTCGTTGTTGCAGGTCCCATAATTGCTGGTGCAGCATCTTCCAGCAGTACATTAAGGGTGGACCTGCTGAGGTATGATCCTTATCCTGCAGAAATAGGTTCTTAT